>CAJVYU010000005.1 GCA_913009735.1 uncultured Fidelibacterota bacterium | reverse complement strand
GCGATTCGCATAGAATTTGTAAATTTAACCGCATCGGTACATTTAATTTCAAATCCAATTTTTTCTGTTCTATGGAGAAATAATAAATCAAGTTCCGTGCCCGCTTGCGTTCCCCAAAAATAGCAATACCTCTCCCCGCATATATTTATGATTTGTTCTATAACAAACCCTTCCCATGAAGCTCCCAATTTTGGATGGGCAAACAAATCGTTTTTTGACCTGGCGCCAACCATAAAATGAAAAATACCGCTATCTCTTATAAATACTTTTGGCGCTTTAATCTGTCTTTTTGAAATATTTTCAAACCACGGTTGTAATTGCCTCACCATATATGCATTTGTTAAAATATCAGCGTAGCGTTTTGCTGTCATATATGAGATTCCCAAAGAACGGGAAATATCTGAAGCATTCCAAATCTGTCCATGACTATGAGCCAGCATAAACCAAAAGCGCCGCATCATCTCCGGTGAAACATTGATTCCTAAACGACTTAAATCACGTTCTAAAAATGTGATAATAAAATTTTCTCTCCAAGAATAGCTGTCGTCGGAATTATCTGCCAGAAAGGATTTTGGAAAACCACCCCGGATCCATAGCAATTGTGTGTCATTCTTTATTTCATCAAGCGTAAATCCTGTCATATGGACAAATTCAACACGGCCTGCCAAAGATTCTGATACATTTTTAATAATATCCGGCGAAGCACTGCCTAATAGGAGAAATTTTGCCGGAGATTCTTCTCTATCTGCCAGCACCCTCAATATTGGAAACAATTCTGGCATGTGCTGGATTTCATCTAAAACAATCAAACCGGTAAGATTCTCTAATACCAAGAGTGGATTTTGTAATTGGGCAATATCATCGGGATATTCCAAATCAAAGAAATGAAACAGCCCGTGGTTTTTTGCAACCATTTTCGCTAAAGTGGTTTTACCGCATTGACGTGGTCCCAATATGGATACTACATCAGAACGGATAAGCGCTTTAACAACTCTATTAGTGATTCTATTTCTTAATATCATTATATTGTTATTGCATATTACACATGTCTTGTGTAATTATCAAGGACAATGCGCTGACTTTGTTATTACATTTATTCAGTTTTATTCAAATGGGTTAACACTTTCTCTGGGGTTAATGGAATTTCATTCATCTGAATTCCCAGGGCAGAACTTACTGCATTCGCAATTGCCCCGGCAGTTGGAATGATACTCGGTTCCCCAATCCCTTTGGCGCCCCAAGGACCTTCCGGTTCAGGTTTTTCAACAATAATCGTTTCTACTTCCGCACTATCCAAAGCTGTTGGTAATAAATATGTGGATAAATTTGGCGTGGTTACAACACCGTGATCCATTTTAAAATCTTCAGTCGTTGCCCAGCCGATTCCTTGCACAACGCCTCCTTCCACCTGCCCTTCGATACCGGCCGGGTTAATCGCTTTGCCTACATCATGAGCCGCAAATATTTTATCAACAAACACCTGACCGGTGAATGTATCCACCCGGACTTTCGCAATATGGGTGGCAAAAGAATAGGAAAAATAGGCCTCACCAATTCCCGTTTCCGCATCATATTCTAATTTGGGTGTATGCCACCATCCGGTGAATTCCATGGGAATATTTGATTTACTCATAAAATCACATAATTCATGGAAACCGATTTCAGTACCGGATTGGTTATCGGTCACCTTATCATTTTTGATTGTAATATTGGATTCGTCACATTCCATTAATTGCGACGCGGATTTTTTAAGAATGGGCATTAGCTTTTGGGATGCATCGCGAATTGCATTCCCGGTCATGACTACATTCCGGCTGGCAACAGCGGGACCACTATCGGGAACTTGCGCTGAATCTGTGGGGAGTACTTTTATCCGGTCCGGTAAAACACCAAGAGCTTCTGCCGTCATTTGTGTCACGGTAGTCTCGGCTCCCTGCCCCATTTCTATTAAACCATAAGCAACATATACATCTCCGGATGCTGAAATTTTTATATTAACGCCAGACCCGTCCATATGCCAACCGGCTGCCCCCAAACAATTTCCATAGTGGATTGCACTCATGCCGAGTCCGTGTTTGAAACGTCCAGATTGATCCGGGTCGAAGCTTGTCCATTGGGCAAGTTTTGCAGCTTTTCGAATTGTTTCTTCCGCACCTACGCTTTCATTTAATATTTGCGCTGTTTGAGTTTGCGAACCGGGTTTGATAATATTTTTTAACCGTAATTCCATGGGATCCATGTTCAGTTTATCCGCAATGACGTCCATCATTCTTTCATGACCAAAAGCTGCTTGGGGCGAACCAAATCCCCGAAAGGCTCCCGCCGGTGGTAAATTTGTATAGTAAGAATTGGAATCCACATGGATATTGGGAATGACGTATGGCCCCATTGCATGAGCCGCAGATCGATAAGAGACGACCGTTGATAAGGTTGCGTATGCGCCTGCATTTTCTTCCAAAAGAATTTTTGCAGCGATAAGTGTGCCGTCATTTTTCACACCCACTTTATAATGCATTTGAAATGGATGACGTTTACTTGTGAGTTGTACGTCATCCCTGCGATTGTAAACAACCTTCACCGGTTGACCAATTTTTTTCGCAGCTACAGCTGCACGGGCACAGACTTCCGATGGAATATCTTCTTTTCCACCGAACGCTCCACCGGTGGGCGCTTGTTCCACTAGAACTTTATCGTAAGATAAACCGAAAACGTTTGCCACTGCCTTTTGGACATAAAACGGGCATTGGAGGGAACCAAGTATTTTGATACTCCCGTCTTCGTCAGAAAAAGCTATACAGGCTTGCGGTTCTAAATAATAATGTTCCTGATACGGCGTTTTGAACCGGGCTTCAATAATCTGGTCTGCTTTATCAAATCCTGAATCGATGTCTCCCTTTCGGACACGATGGTGGCAAGCCAGGTTCGTTTCGTGGATAAATTTTTCTATAGCATCGCGACTTTCATCGATAGACAAATATGGATTTTTTTCTAAATAATTTATTTTTACCAAGCCCGCAGCTTCCAAGGCCGCTTCCTGGGTTTTTGCCACAACCAATCCTATACTGTCACCAATGTATCGAACCGTTTTATGGGCAAACAAAGGTTGATCTTGAATAATGACGCCAATCTGATTTTCAGCGGGAATATCTTTTGCAGAAACAAAATCAATAAAGCCATTTACTTTTTCAGCATCTAACAGGTCAATTTGGGTAAACTCACCATAAGGAATTGAAGAATAAACCGGAGCCCCATATACCATATTTTTAACAGAGATATCTGTTAGAAATCGGGTCTTTCCTGTGGTTTTTTCCGGAGCGTCAGGCCTGGATAAGGATTGTCCGATTATGCTCAAGTCATCCACTTTATTCGATGGATTATATCAATAATATATTCCTTGGCAAATAGCTCTATTAAATTCACAGAATAATATAAAGTATATTATGCATAGTATGTCGAGATTATTCGACATACTATGTAATTAACAGCTGATATAAATCGAACTTCCCTCCTTCGTTTCTGCCGCAATCGGACTTGTCTTACAATCTGCCAACCGGATGTGAGTTAAGAACGATTTCTTACACTCATCCCGCAATTCTTGAGTCAGTCTCTCCGCTTCGCTTCGCTACTAACTCAAGTCTTGCTATGGATATAACTAATCACCATCTTTTCATCCTGGAATCAGGGGAAATCCTATATGGTAAACAAAGGTGTAAATTCAAATAGTTTCCCGTCAAATAATCCCTGATCGCTTAACTTCAAATCCGGAATCACCAAAAGGGCCATAAATGAAAGGGTCATAAACGGCGCCTCCAATGTTGAACCCATTTCTTTGGCCAGTTGATCAAGCTGGGCATATTGCCTTGCCACTTCGTATCCGTCTCCATCGGTCATGATGCCAGCTACGGGTAAAGGAATAACTCTTTCATCATCTCCCTGCACAACGCAAACACCGCCCTTATGTTTGATTACCAGATTAACTGCTTTGCAAAGGTCCGTATCATTAGCACCCACCGCAACGACATTATGAGAATCATGAGCCACCGATGATGCAATAGCGCCGGTTTTTAATCCAAAGTTGCGAATAAAAGCCACGGCCGGTTTCTCGTTCTTATATCTATTTATCACTGTAATCTTCAGTAAATCGCGTTCAATATTCTGTACGGCAAACCCATTTTCTATTTTTGGGATTTCTAAAGATGATTTTGTGATGAGTTGTCCGTCAATCACATGTATAACCCGCAACTGTCCATCGCCGGCGGGAACCGAAAAGTCTTCGATTGATTTTTTCAATGCTTGAAACACATTTACTTTTTCCACCGTTTGTACAGAAAGGAGCGGGCGGTTCATTTCGGCGATTTTTATCCCGTTGACAAAAGTCGCCATAACATTCATTTCATCCAAATTATCGACTATGATAAAATCGGCCGGATCGCCTTCATTCAATTGTCCGACGTCCAGCCCATAATGTTCCACGGGGTTCACACAGGCGGCCTGTAAAATATTAAACAAATCATATCCGGCATTTTTTGACCGGATCACCATATCCCGGATATGGCTTTCCACTAAATCGTTTGGATGCCTGTCATCACTGCACAGCATGACTTGGTTTGGACATTCATCAATCAGAGGCATTAGATCATCCAAATTTCTTGCTGCGGATCCTTCCCGAATCTGGATCACCATTCCATAGCTGATTTTTTCCCGTGCTTCTTCCAGGGTTACACATTCATGATCGGTTGTTATACCGGATTTTACATATTTTTCTGCCATTTCACCACGCAGTCCCGGGGAATGACCGTCCACTTTTTTTCCATACTTCCGAGCAAGATTTAATTTCTCCAATTCGCCTGGCGTAGCATTTAAGACTCCGGGGACATTCATCATTTCCGATAAATACAAAATTTCTTTCTTTTGAAATAGGGTCTCCAAATCATGTTTTGTAAACCGGGCTCCGGCGGTTTCAAAGGGCGTCGCAGGAACGCAGGCCGGCGCACCAAAATAAAATTTAAATGGGACGGTGGCTGCATTTTCCATCATAAACTCCACACCTTTAATACCGAGAACATTGGCGATTTCATGGGGATCTGAAACCGTTGCGACCGTTCCGTGGACGGAAGCAATTCGAGCGAATTCAGATGGAACAAGCATAGAACTTTCTATATGAATATGCCCATCGATAAAACCGGGAAGTATATATTGTTTTTCGATGGAATCGGTTTCAACAATTTTTAGGATAGAATTATGTTGGATATGTATTTCACCGGGGAAAATTCTTCGATGGATGACATCGACAATATTTCCACTCATTATGTTGATTTGATTATCCATGTTTTATTCCAATTTCAGCAAATCTACGCATCATTCATTTAGGATCAAAAAAGGGACTCTGCTAATAATCTAATCCCCTTTTTCCATTCCAGAATAGATACAATTAATATTCTTGCTGATAGAGAGTTAGCTAACCGCAATAGTGTCGTGTTAAGCGTGTAGTGTGCAAAAAGAACAAGACCCGATTGCGCTAATACATGGTTGACACGACACTAGAATAAGTAAACAAGCCTGGTCATGAAGATCATGATATCTTTTGCTTTTTCATCTCCCGCCGGATTTTGAATCATTGTCCATCCCGGTATAATATCCATCCCCGGAGCAAGCTGATGGCGCCAGAAGAATTCCATTCTTTGTTCCCGGGGAAGATGGGTGCCAATCCGGGGGGCAAATCTTGCGGGAAGGAAGCCCCCTTCTGCTTCATGGGATGTAATTCTTGCCCACCCAAATCCCATATAATCTTTTGCAATAAAGCCAAACCCGTTGGGTGAATACGTAATCCCGGCTCCAATTTTGGCTTTATTCCCTGAGAGAGAATAATTAACCGGGTTTTCCTCAGCTTCATCATAAATGAAGTAAGCCATAATGCCGCCGATACCGGTATTTGGAGTGATTTCCTGGTCAATATTGATAAACCAGGCAGATGCCGGCTCTTGGCTAATAGCGCTGTTCCAAACTTTTCCATATCCAAAACGGTAGCCGCCTTTGAGGCCCATGGGCGCGGCATAGAAACCTGCTTGAAAAGAGGCAGCATTATAGTCGGTGTATTCATTTTCTCCAACACTGTGAGCGCTGTTAAAACCCACGCCTTCTGTGGGTCCCCCCGTTGTCGTGATATTATTGATATCTGACGTATGCCAGCCGACTTCCAGAGAAAACATTTTACTGGTCATTCTTCCAGCCGCCCCCCATACAGACGGGGTGACGGTAATCAGGGTCGGGGTGAAAGAGTCTCCATTATAACCGATGGTTCCTACAAATGCTTTGTCTTCATAAACAACAGCATTATTTGTGGCAATTCCGACTGATCCCGTAAAGTATTGATCCAGAGGAAAATGGTCAAAAATATCGTAAAGGCCTAACACAACCTCATAAGAAGTTGCTCCGGGAATTGGTTTCCAGTAAATATTTGCTTTTTCTAAAACAATATTGGGCATATTCGTTCTGCCAGCCGTACTTCTATCTGAAGAAACTGTATTAATAATATCCCAGGTTGGCCTGAATTGATTCAAATTATCCGGACTAAAAGGTAATATATTAACCGGTCCTTTGGCTGCGACAAAACCGATATTAGCTTTGAGTGTTTTCTCCTCCCGGAATGTGATTTCGGCCCGGAGCCTGATTCGATAGGGCATCATAAGAACACTTTCATTATCGATTATCATAGTAGTATCAAACCCGACGATACCCAATGTGTTGGTGTATGGATCTCCCGCAGTAAGAAACTGAGGCGCCAAATGAAATCCACCGTGAAAATCCACTTTGGGTTGAGTTGATACCGAATTTAGAAGACAAATCGATACTAAAATTGGACCAAAAACCCTATTGCTTGTCCAAGTATACTTTTTGTGTGACACGATTGAAACTCTCTGGGAAATTATTGAATATGTAGTGATAATCTGCATGAATTTTTTAATCCAAAAGATAAAATATTTAAAAATACTAATCCATGAAACTTTATTAATTTTATCTATGAATTTTTCCTCTCTTCTGTCCTTAGGTGCCACTCCAATAAAAAAACCAATTATCGCCTTATTCGGAGGTGGGGGGAAAACGGCCATGCTTTATCAACTGGGAAGTGAATTAGCACAACAATATAGTAAGGTCTTGCTCACATCCATAGTAAAAGCCGGTCCTTCCCCGGTTTTTCCTATCGTTTTATCAAAACCGGAAACTCCAATAGACAATCTTTTCATAGACCGTCATCCATTATATTTATTAAAAGAAATTATTCGCGAAAACAAATATCAAGGTTTTGAACCCAATGAATTAGAGCCATTACTTTCAGGTGTGGATGTCTGTGTTTTTGAAGCGGATGGCGCCCGGGACCGGCCTTTAAAAGCCCATAATGAATATGATCCGGGTGTTCCGTCTTTTACATCCCACGTTTTCATTTTGATTGGTGCGGACGTGATTGATACCCAATTGAATGATGGATTAGTTCATCGCCCGGATATTTTCAAATCACTCTGGTCTAAAAATGACTCATCGTTAATTAATGTTGAACTTATTACTGAAGTGGTTACCAGCCAGAAAGGATACTTATCAAAAATACCCGGCTCTATTCCTAAAATTTATTTTGTCAATAAAGCAGACGCTCATCCTGAAAAAGCCCGATTGCTTGGAGAAAGTATTTCTTCAAGCACATCATCACCTGTTTTTATGGGCAGTGTAAAAAATATATGGTGGGAACTAATTTCATGAAAATATCAATGATTATCCCCGCCGCCGGGTTGTCCAGAAGGCACCCGCCCAATAAATTATTAGATAAAATTGACGACAAAACCGTTATTGAACATACCATAGAATCCTATCTTAATCATCATTTTGAAATCCTGCTTATCACAGGACACGACAATAAAATAATGACTGAAGCAATCCCATTATCTATCAAAAAACAAATTATCATCATCAAAAATAATCAGTATCAGGATGGGCTATCTGAATCCATAAAAAAAGGGGTGGTTTCTGTGCAGGGAGATTGTGATTATTTTGGGTTTAGCCTGGGCGATAAACCATTTATTCGAAAAGAAACTATTGACACAATATTAAATAAATTAGAAATAGAATGGCCAAAAATTTTAATTCCGACTTTTAAAGGAGTCATTGGACACCCAACTTTTTTTTCACAAATTTACCGCAATGAATTGTTACACATTTCCGGCGATTCCGGCGGACGGGAATTATTGAATTCGCATAATCCTGACGTAACGTATTTTCCGGTTCTTGATCGCGGAATTATTTTAGATATGGACATCTATTACGCTGAACAAAATGATCATTGATCCACAAACATTAATCTGGATTCGTGGAGCGGGAGAAATCGGCAGTGCCGCTGCCGTAACGCTTGACAACGTCGGATTCAGAATTATAATCAGTGACATTAATCCGCCGCTGGCTATTCGGCGTTCCGTCACCTTCAGCGATGCAATCATCGATGGAGAAACATCTGTTGAAGGAATTTTGGGAAAACATATCCGCATAAATCAATTTGACCAAAGAACCCAGACCGATTTTATTCCCATTTTTCATGATGAGCCTGAAAAAATCCAATTACTTTCTCCAACCATTTTGGTTGATGCCAGGATGATTAAATCCTATAATGAAGATTATCGAGGATGGGCTGATTATGTTATTGGATTCGGACCCGGATTTTCTACCAATTTAAACTGTCATTCCATTATTGAGACCATGCGCGGACACTATTTAGGTAAAATCATTTATGAAGGCGAATCAATGAAAAATACCGGGAAGCCTGATCCCATTGGCGGTGAATCCAACCGGCGGGTTCTTTATGCTCCGAATGAGGGAAAATTGAAATGGGTTGTCCATTTTGGAGATATAGTCGAAAAAAAGCAGCGCCTTGGCACCATTGATAATGTAACTGAAATTCTTGCTCCCTTTTCGGGTATGGTCCGCGGGTTGATCCATCCGTCCGTCCCCATGAAGCCCGGGTTGAAAATTGCTGATGTAGATCCGCGGGGCGAAAGCATTGATTTTACAAAGCTATCCGACAAAGCGAGAAGCCTGGGGCGGGCAGCTCTTGAAGCAATCATGATTTTTCTGAATAATAATCCATAATTTTATGGTCTAATGGAAAAACGATTTTACAAACAATTACTTGAATTTGACTTTAGTGAGCCTTGCGCACTTTGTACAGTCATGGAATGGAAAGGGTCAGTCCCCAGAAAAGATTACCCCATGATGCTGGTGTGTAAATCAGGGGAAATTATAGGTACAATCGGAGGAGGAACCATGGAAAAAGAAGTGATTGAACTTGCTATGGCATCATTTGATAATAACCAAACAACTCTGGGATCCTTCGATTTCACAAACGATAATATATCTAAAGACGGGGGTCTTTGCGGCGGTACCGTTAAAGTCGCTGTCGAACCTTACACATATAACATCCAATCTTTTTGGGCAGAACTTAAAGATATAAACATGGGTCAAGCCTGGCTTACAACGTATCATTTGAATACAAAAGAAATTACCCGCCACATTTTAAATTCAAATACGCAAATCCTTGGTATTCCCCTCGACGAATTGATTGATGAAAAAAAAAATAAAACCATTATTTCTGAAGAGTGTATCCACCTGTTTCGATATGTCTTACCGAACCCTGTCCTTCATATTTATGGAGGAGGGCATGTGGGAAAAGCCGTGGCAGAACTCGCCCATTATATTGATATAGATATTACGGTTCATGATGATCGGGAGCCTTTTGTCAGTGAAGAACGATTCCCCCATGCTTTATTCCGGTCCTATGAGTCTATCAACACCTTAATGGAAAGAGTTAGTCTTCAACCGTCGGACTTTGCCTTAGTCGCTACACGAGGCCATCATCATGACCTGATTTTGATACGATGGATTCTTCAATCTAATGCAGGTTGGGTTGGATTGATAAGCAGCAAGCGGAAATGGAAACTTCTGTGTCAAGGCTTGGAAAAAGAAGGGTTTACTCAAAAAGATCTGGATCGGGTTCATGCCCCGGTTGGCCTACATATCCATGCCCAAACCGTTCCTGAAATCGCCGTGAGCATTATCGCTCAAATTATTGATTATATACGGAATACAAAATGAGTGGGCGGTGATTTGTTAATTAAAAACGGCCTCATAATCCATGCCGATGGTGAGCGACAGGAAGATATTCGAATTTCTGGTGAACAATTCACCGTAGTAGAATCAAATATATCACCTGAAGAAGGTGAAATGTTTTTTGATGCAAAAGGAAATTATTCCGGGTGAATAAGTAAGCATAAAACAAAATGTCCTTATGATCTGTACAGATTTATAGGGATAGAAAAGAACCTCAAGTATTACTAACTGATCCGTACTTGAGATTCTTCTCTTCATTCAGGATTACAATATGTGCAATGTTTATTTTTTTCCGGCCACCAGATTATCCACCACAGATGGATCTGCCAAGGTGGAAATATCACCCATGTTATCCGTATCTCCTTCAGCAATTTTTCTTAAAATCCGGCGCATTATTTTCCCGGAACGTGTTTTGGGTAAGGCAGGAGTAAATTGAATTCTATCCGGTTTTGCATGAGGTCCAATCTCTGATGTTACTGTACGACGGATATCCACTTCAATTTCAGCTGAACTTTCCACGCCGGTCATAAGCGTCACAAAAGCATAAATACCCTGTCCTTTAATGTCATGGGGGAATCCCACCACAGCCGCTTCCGCCACACCGTTTGCTTTACCGATGGCGCCTTCTACTTCAGCCGTGCCGATACGGTGGCCGGACACATTCAGCACGTCATCCACCCTGCCGGTGATCCAGTAATATCCATCCTCATCCCTACGGGCGCCATCCCCGGTGAAATAATATCCCGGGAACTGGGAAAAATAGGTTTCAAAAAAGCGTTTATGATCGCCATAGAGCGTTCGCATCTGCCCCGGCCAGGATGTCTTTATGGCCAGCAAGCCGGAAACATCATTCCCTTCAATTTCCTCACCATTTTCCGATAACAGGACAGGTTCAATTCCAAAAAATGGAAATGTAGCAGAACCGGGTTTAATGGGCGTGGCGCCGGGGAGAGGAGTAATCAGGATACCTCCGGTTTCAGTCTGCCACCATGTATCCACAATGGGACAATTTCCACCGCCAATAATATTGTAATACCACATCCATTCCGGTTCTTTGATAGGCTCGCCAACGGTCCCCAACAGACGCAGGGAAGACAAATCGCGACTGGTGACATGTTCATTGCCTTCTTTCATCAATGCACGTAATGCAGTTGGAGCCGTATAAAACAAGCTGATTTTATGTTTATCCACAATGTCCCAGAAGCGCCCATAGTCCGGATAGTTGGGTACACCTTCAAACATGACGGATGTGGCACCGTTTGCCAAAGGTCCATACACAATGTAAGAGTGTCCGGTAATCCAGCCGATATCTGCCGTACACCAGAAAATATCATCCTCATGATAATCAAAAATCAATTCATGAGAAAGGGCCGTATATACCAAATATCCGCCGGTGGTATGAAGCACGCCTTTAGGTTTGCCGGTGGACCCGGATGTATATAAAATAAATAAGGGATCTTCTGCATCCATTTCTTCCGGATGGCAAACCGTATCTGCTTTTGCCATTTCTTCATGCCACCAAAGATCTCTTCCTTCGTCCATATTTACTGCTTCTCCGGTCCGTTGCACCACTACAACGTTTATAATGGATGGTGTTTGTGACACTGCATTGTCGGCATTGATTTTCATGGGAATGTTCTGTTTCGTACCGCGAACACCGGTGTCCTGCGTGATAAGTACCTTACATTCTGAATCGTTAATGCGATCCCGGAGAGAATCGGAGCTGAATGCACCGAAAACAATTGAATGAACCGCCCCAATCCGTGCACAGGCCAGCATGGCAATTGGCAGTTGGGGAATCATCTGCATATACATGCATACCCTGTCCCCTTTTTCAACGCCCAGACTTTTTAATACATTGGCAAATTTTTGTACTTCATTCAGCAACTTGTTATATGAATAGTGCTGATCTTCATCCGGATTATTGCCCTCCCAAATAAGAGCAGTTCGGTCCCCGCGACCTGCATCCACATGGCGATCCAGACAGTTATAACTCACATTGAGCTTTCCACCGGTAAACCATTTAATTTCCGCTTTTTTAAAATCGAATTCACTGACGGAATCCCATTTTTTGTACCAGGTAATCCGCTCTGCATGCTCACCCCAAAAGGCATTGGGGTCATGAATGGATTTATCATATATTTCTTTGTATTCATCTTGAGATTTAATCCATGCATTATCCGAAAAATGTTTCGCCGGAAAAAATTGTTTAATTGACATACTATATCCTTTCAAGTAAAATTTTATGTGATAATTTATATAATATAAATTTAAGAAATAATAATAGGACAAGTAAGTCTTATTAGTTGTATCAATTGTTTTACTTTTGAGAAATGATTAAAAAGAGCCACAGTTTTTGATAAATTTTCCTGGAGAAAAAATCTACATAAACCGCATCAATGCTCCTGATCTCCAAAAAGAAAGACAAAAGGAATTAATATCGAGGGATTACCTGCGAAAACTTATTCTGGATGGCTATGTTCTAATGATGAATTGAATTGCCTCCTGTTTATTTTACTCTATTGAACTCCTATGCTAAGAAAATTTTCAATTATTTTATTCATTACAATATCGACTCCATAGGAGTCAAATGTCTATAAAAACCAAACAACAAACTACTCCAACGCCGTCGGTGTTGAATCCCTTCGGAAGTTTTATTATTAAACCGGCACCGGTTAGTCGCCCGCCTGTCCCATTTAAAATATAGTGTAAGGGGCAGGTATTTTGAGACCTCCAACTTTCTGCGACTGCGGCAGGCAAGCTTTGTGTCTTCCTGCATGCGACATTGGCCAATGTCGAATTCGGGGAAAATAGCAGCCGCGAAAGGTTTTTGAATGCCTGTCGGAAGTACGTAGGCAGGAAATCCTTTGACCATCTCCCCTGCCTGTCCGCCGGAACTGAAATGTAGGCGGGTCAAGGGGAGAATTAAAGTAGATGGAACGGTGAATATCATACGGTTAACTAACGCCGGAGCAGTACTATCCAAAATAAATTAGTTTTCACATGTATTTGAGTACTGAATCAAAATCAAGGGGTACTTACTCCGTCATTTATGGCGGTGATTAAACCTTGCAAAAAGTGTAGGGCTTAAGCCCAAAAGAGCGATATACTATTATTTTGGGGATAAATCCCCTTTTTGTGTGAACACCGGTAACCCCGCCATAAATGACGAGGTAATTATTTCATTTTTACAAACGTCTTGGACAGATGTGAGTTTTTATTCTTTATACGTTAATTTATAGTGATTCATATAAAATTTACTAAATAACTTTTGAATTGGATTAAGGATATAATAAGGAAATAATAATGAACATTGGAATTATCGGATTTGGCAGAATCGGGCGCAATCTTCTGAGGCTTGGATATGACGATCCACAATTAAATTTCGTGGGGGTAAGTGATTTGGCTGACCCGGAAGCGCTTTTTTATTTATTGCACCACGATACCGTTTACGGACCTGTTAATACTGACGCGTACTTAAAAGACCATTATATTCATTTTGGGAATCAAAAAGTACGCATATTACCCGGATCTCTTCCCGGTCAATTACCCTGGGACGCTCTTGGGGCTGATATTATTATCGACTGTACCGGCCGTATCTGGCCCCGGGTGGAATTGGAGAAATACCTCGAAGCCGGAACCAAACGTATCATTGTTACCACTCCTCCGGAAGACCCCGTGGACAGAATTGTCGTCATGGGATTAAATGATAACGAAATTTCAATCGAAGACAAAATTGTATCCCCTTCCTCATCTACCACCCAGGTGCTGGCGTTGATGGCGAATATTCTAGACAAAGAATACGGGCTGGAAAAAGCCATGATGACAACGGTTCACGCCTATACATCTGATCAACCCCTTGCTGACAGCGTACGTTCTGATTTACGCCGGAGTCGCTCCGCGGTGAAAAATATTATTCCCAACCAAACCCGGTCTCCACAATTAGTAGAATCAATATTACCGCATTTAAAAGGGAAAATCGAGGGAATCGCTTTTAATGTACCCATCCCTGACGGATCGTGTGTGGATCTAACCACTCAATTGAAAAGGCTCCCAACGGTAGACGAGATGAACGCGAAAATGAAAGAAATATCTGAGGGACCATTAAAAAATATTATTGGATATACAGAAGACCCAATCGTATCCAGCGATGTGGTGGGCGACAGCCGTTCCATGGTATTTGATTCACAAGCGACCATGATTGCGGCAGGAAAACTTTTGAAAACAATCAGCTGGTACGATGATGGATATGGCTACTCCCAGCGTATTCTTGAATTGGTTAAAGCATATGGAAATTTGGAGGCAACATCATGAAGGTAGCGATTAACGGATTTGGACGAATCGGAAGATCTGTTTTCAGAATTTTAAATACACAGAAAGATATTGAAGTTGTTGCCATTAACGATCTGGCCGATAATAATGCGCTTGTTTATTTGTTGAAATACGATACGGTTATGGGGCGTTTGGATGATACTGTTTCTGTCCAAAACGATATTTTAAAAACAACCAATCATGAAGTCAAGATGCTGTCGGTACCCAATCCTGCTGATTTGCCATGGGCAGACCTTGGCGTTCAAGTTGTCGTTGAAGCGACAGGTATTTTTCGGTTGAAAAAACAACTGCAAGCCCATCTCGATGCCGGTGCTTCCAGGGTTATATTAACCGTACCTGCCAAGGATGAAATTGATTACACCGTGGTGATCGGTGTCAATGAAGACGGACTTACGGATGAACATAAAATAGTATCTAATGCCTCCTGCACCACGAATTGCCTGGCGCCTATGGTAAAAGTTCTGAATGATGCTTTCGGGATTGAATATGGTGTGATTAATACAATTCACGCCTATACCAATGATCAGCGACTGGCAGATGTTCCTCATTCCGATTGGCGTCGCAGCCGGGCTGCAGCTGAAAATATTATTCCCACCACCACGGGTGCTGCGCGGGCCGTGGGCAAAGTGTTACCTGAACTGAATGGCAAACTGGACGGCATTGCTATGCGGGTGCCTGTGGCTGATGGTTCCATCGTTGACTTGATTACAGAATTGAAAACAGATGTGACCGCTGATGATATCCGCCAGGCAGTCAAAGAAGCGTCTACTACAGACAGGCTGACATCGATTCTACAATACGAGGAAACACCGATTGTTTCATCTGATATTATCGGTAATCCTCATTCGTCCATATTTGATGCACCTTTTACGGCTATAGTGGATAAACGCTTTGTAAAAACAATAAATTGGTATGATAACGAATGGGGCTATTCGAACAGAGTGGTGGACCTCATCAAGATTTTCAGTCAATAAGTATCGCGTGATTGAAACAAACCAAGAAATAGATACACAATATCAAATAGGTGATCCGGTTTTAATTGATCAACAGGAGTGGGTCATTGCCGATGATCTTAATGGTCATGTGCTGCTTTATCGCGACAGTGTGGACGGGCACAGCCGCACCATGAAATATCCCAAAAGAGATCTGCCGGAAAAAAACGAATACCGCTAATTATTTAAGCAACAGTCCTTTTTTGTTATCACCTTTTTGCCCATTTGGGCCTGGATGGACCCTGGTCCCGAAGAGTTTCCCCTTTCCCGGTTAATATTATAATATTTTCCAACTATCTTATCCTATTTTCTGATAATAAATATGGTACTGTATGGTTTTAGTACAACAGTACTTGTGTAGAGTCGACTTTCCGGTTGAGTTGAAAAAACGAACTTATATTTGTAACGGGGATCCAAATCAATGTTTTTGTTTTTAGACCCCTGGTTAAAGACAACCAACATTTCCTCGTTAAAATATTTTTTCAGCATAATCAACAGGGGACCGTCGGCCAGTAAAATATTCACATCTCCCAATGATAAGGCAGTATATGACCGGCGCAGTTTATTGAGGTTGCTAATTACCTCTTTGTGCAAATTTTCATCAAAGTTAATATCATTTCCAAAGCGCATCATTCTGCGATTATCCGGATCCCCTGCACCCATCATGCCGATTTCTTCTCCGTAGTACAGGACAGGAACGCCGGGCAGGCTAATATTCAAGGCATAAAAATTCTGGAGTTTGCTAAAGCTTGATTTTCTTTTCACATTGGTCGGTGGATTTGAGAAAGATCGTTCAGTGCCATTGTCGCTAAAATCCATTTGACCATCGGCAAAGGCTATAAAGCGCACTTGATCGTGGCTGGAGGTAATATTGCCCATAAGGTTAATTGGATCAAAGGCAACCAGGTTATTTTCAATCACTTCTGCCAGTTGAGAAAATTCCGCATTTTGACCGCTAAACTGCCAACGTGCATTGAAATAAATGCTGAAATTAAACTGGGCATCCAGTTCGCCGGGATTGACATAACTGCGAATCAATTGATCCGAACCGAATGTTTCACCTATCTGGTAATAGGTTTTTTCATTGTCCAGCGCTCGTATTTTTGACGTCAAATCTCTCCAGAATGTATGGGGAACATGCTTCACCGCGTCCTGACGGAATCCGTCCAGATTATATGTCTTCAACCACCAGATGGCATCATTCGTCACTTGTTCGACCGCATCGGGATTCGATTGAAAATCAAACGAAGGTAAAAACGTATCGAACCATGTTGTCAACCGCGTTTCTTCGCTCCATAGTCGAATATTCTTTCTCCCGTCCGGTAAATCCACATTTCCAAACCATTGCCTATTATTTTTTACGTACGGATGCTCTTGATGAGTGTGGTTGGACACAAAATCCAAAATGATTTTCATATCCTGTTCATGGGCATTATTAACAATGTTTTGAAATTCTTTTTCCGTCCCATATCGAGGATCAATGATTTTGGGTGAAACGGGCCAGTAACCGTGATAGCCGGATACTTTTCTATACGGTTCAACAAATTCCGTAAATGCGCTGTCCGGCTGTTGTTGAATAGGGGAAATCCACAATGCTGAAACATTTAAATCTTTAAAATACCCATTGATCAGTTTTTCATAAACCCCGGATAAATCTCCACCTTTAAAATTAAACAGCTGAGGTAAGTCCGGATCATCTATCACGGTGTTATTTTCAGTATTACCGTCATAAAAACGGTCCACCATTAAGCTGTACAAAATAGAAAAGTACCATGAATCACCGTTGTTATTGACATTTAATGCTTTATCGCCAATTATTTCAGTATGATTTTCCAAGACAACTCTGTCCAGTTCATCCACTGCAGCAATCCGAAGACGTCCTGTTTTTAATCCTCGTTTGTAGACAATAATTTTATTTATGTCTAAATCATACACATCAGGATGCAGTAGTTCATTGTCCAGTGTAATAAAAATATCCCGTAAAGCGGCGCCATCTGCCGATGGTTCATACACAAAAGTATATCTATCATCAAATTCTTTTTCCTTGAATATTTTTCCGGGCGATCCTGTTTTATAACCGGATAAATCCAAGATAGAATTCCATCCGCCGATATTATTGGAAACAAATACGGGATTATCCGGATCAATTAGCTCTTCACCATTTACGACAAATTTATATTCATGGCGAACCGGAGCAAGAAATACCGTTTTTTCCAGAAGACCGTCACCGTTGTCATCTTCCATTTTCAATTGAGAACGAGACCAATCATTAAAACCTCCCATGACGACCACAACGGTATCATCGTCGCCGGGTTTAAATGTAAACGTATGAGGGACCATTTTCTTCAAGCGAATCAGCACATTTTGTGTCTGGCCATTTGCTGTAAAAGGAACCATGGAAAAAGAAGTCATATTTTCTTTTGCGGTGATGACCAATGTGTCCGTTTTTTTGTTGAATTCAATATTCATTTGCGGTTGTTCCGAAAAATAAATAGACACTGAAGATTGTTTTTTGTACAGACCCATATCTAGTATCAAAGATTCCCCTGGATGCAGCTGTTGGGTCGGAATAAAAAACATGGCACCTTTATCTTTTTCAGCGCATCCAACAAGAATAAGAAATATTATAAAAATAAGTTTTTTCATTATTGAATAGTGTGTTGTTTTTAAGTTAGTGACTTATTATTAGAATTATTAATAACGATGAAGAATTTACAATCAGCAGTCATACTCTGCCCTTTGCTAATATTAATTTCGTGTACGAATAATACAATGAATATTAAAACCAGTCCATTATCCTATGGTGCATTTGTGTCCGAAAACAACACCACATTCAAAATCCACGCACCCAAATCCACTAATGTGTTTTTAGTTATTTTTGATACACCGGAAGCAAAGACCGGTACAGAATATGAAATGACCAAACTTGAAAATGGTGATTTTATTCTTGAAATGAACGATGCAGGAGCGGGTACTCTTTACGGCTACCGTTTGGAGGGGCCATTGAATGATCCGGATGTCATTATCGCCGATCCCTATTCAAAGGCGGCCGTGACCCGGAATTCCATGCGCCACGTGGCAAAATCGTTAATTGTTGATGATGCTTTCGATTGGGAAGGTGATTCCTGGATGGAAATGGATCAACGTGATTTAATCGTTTATGAAATGCACGTTAGGGATATGACAACTCATTCCTCATCCACAGCAAAACAAAAAGGTTCTTATTTGGGACTGGTTGAAACGGGACAAAACGGCGGGATTGAGCATATTAAAGCCATGGGGGTTAATGCAGTGCAAATTCTCCCACCGCAGGAATTCGCCAATGTGGAAGTCCCATACAAAGATAAGAATGCACCAGTGTATAACGATTGGAACCCATACTCCCGGAATCATTGGGGCTACATGACTACCTTCTTTTTTGCCCCGGAATCATATTATGCAACCGATGGAACGGATGCTCCCGACGCCTGGAACGGATCCGATGGGAGAGCTGTGCGGGAATTTAAAGACATGGTCAAATCCTTCCACAGGGAAGACATTGCTGTTATTATGGATGTAGTGTATAACCATGTATCCAACTACGACTGGCAACCATTGAAGTACATCGATAAGGATATGTATTTCAGAATGGATGAAAATGGAAATTATACCGCTCACAGCGGTTGCGGAAATGATACCTATTCGGAAAGTCCTAAAATGCGGCAGCTCATTTTAGAAAGCGTTAAATACTGGATGACAGAATTCCATGTAGACGGCTTTCGCTTTGACTTGGGCAATTTGATTGATGCTGAAACAAGACAGATGATTGTTGATGAACTGCGTGCCATCAATCCTCATGTTATTATCCTGGCTGAACCTTGGGGAAATGGCTATGATCCAAATGGCTTTTCAGATATGGGGTGGGCTTCATTCAATGATCAGTTCAGGGATGGACTAAAAGGCAGTACATTTGATATTAATGACAAAGGTTTTCTTTTTGGTCAGTTCCGCAATGGCGATAACCAGAATTTTCTGCAACGCCTGGTTATGGGTTCTCCCCGGGAATTCGGAGGTCAATACGTTGATCCTTCCCACAGCGTAAATTATCTGGAGAGCCATGACGACTATACCTTTGGTGACCGCCTTCGCATCACCGGGGGTTTTGTGGACAAAGATAGTAAAATTATCGATAATAAACAGAATGCCCTTGTGGATGGCACATTATTGGCTATGAATAAACTGGGGGCATTATTCCTGTTTACCAGTCAGGGAATTGCCTTCATGCACGAAGGACAGGAGTGGGCGCGGAGCAAGGTTATTGCCGAAACTACCGTTCCGGATAAGCGTATTGGCATGATCGACCATAATTCATACGAAAAGGATAATGAAACAAACTGGCTGAACTGGGACGAGCGGGACATGAACCCTGAACTGGTTGATTATTACAAGGGGTTGATCGCGTTGAGAAAACAGTATCCTGAATTTCGCCGGTCAAAACCTGAAGATTTTGAATTCATGGATGTTGTTGAAGCAACAGCTGTTGCTTATATGTTAAAAAATAAGTTTTTTATTGCACTGAATGGGGGAAAGAATAGTATTGATTTGCAGTTACCTCAGGGGAAATGGGTGATTTTAGCTGATGGAAATGGAATATATAAAGAAGAAGAAAAAAAGGTAATTGGACGTATCAACCTTCCGGAAACATCAGGTGTAGTTTTATTACGGCTTTTCATTAAAGACTAGTTAATTCAGGAAATCAATTTAAATAGACATCCTTTCGGTGAGCTATTCTAATTACAGTAATGAGTAAAATATTGTTTTCTCTCAAATAGATAATCCGGTGATGACCAGCCCTTTTTCTGAATTTACCCTTGTGTTTTCCTTTTAATGGTTTATCTCCTGAAAAATGACCGGATTCAAGCCTTGTTAATTTTTGATAAATTAGTTTTTGATTTTTTTTCTCTAATTTGGATAGTTCCTTGAATGCATCATCAGAAACAATAACTTTAACCATCAGTCAAATCAAGTTTTTTGGCGACTTCTTCAAGGGACATGACATTTGTTCGTCCATTTTTCACATCATCAATTCTCTGATCTGAAATTATTTCATCTAACGTATCAAAATAAGCAGCCACAGCTTTTTCTATAAGATAAGTTCTTGTTCTTTCAAGTATGTTGCCATACTGATCAAGTTCAGCTAATATATCCCCGTCCATTCTAATATTGATTAATTTCTTCATTATTTATCCTTTGTATATACAATATTATACATGTATATACATGTATATACAAACACTTTTTTAGATTACTCCCAACTATGCTTTAGTAATTTTAACTATTCAAACATTCAACTTCTGGAGTGCCGTGATCCTCTTGATCTCGGGGAGAATAATCATCTTCAAGACTCATCCAACAAAGATGCTGGATGCACATAAAAATCAGCTAATGAAGAAAACGGTCTATTTAGAAAATCAACAGACTATTTCGGGAATAATTAAAATACTGCCTTCATCAGGTATCGTATTGCTTCGCAACTGAATCAATAATTATAACCGCCGCCGCCATAACCCTTATCCGTTTTTTGTGGAATCCCCTGTTTTGAATGCCGGCCCTGCAGACCCTTTATCTCTTTGGGTTCTGTGTGCAGAAGAATATCTTTCCATTTCAATTTAATAACTTCAGGACGGAAATCATCGAGAGCTGTTCTGGCGTGTTCAGCCATAGCTCGCCGATCATCCGGGTGTGTATCCCAGAATTTTTGGAGAGCCAGCAGAAAATTATCCACATCTTTACTAAAGTCCTGATCGACATTATAAATAAAAACCGAATCCTGAACATTTGCTGTAATTTCGCTTGGGCCGTCAATATTTTGTACGATAGCCGGCACTCTTCTGTCCAGCGTTTCGCACATGGTATAACCGAAAGGTTCATAGATGCCGGTGATGCTGTTAGCGCCGATGCTGTTCCAGTAAAAATGTGCTGTTTCCTTATTAGAACTAAATGGAATAATAATGAGTTGTTTAGGGTGTTTTCTGCCCAATTCTTCCCAGAAGGGATTCCCTTGAACTCCCCGGTAATCCACGCCCATATTAAAAACACGAATATCTTTACGCTGAGATCTTTCAACGGCAAAAATAGGTAAATCGGGACGCTTGCGCGGTACGTGCCTGCCAATGTAACCAACATCGTTCAAATCATAATCGGGACGCCAGGGTTCATCATCAAGTTTTGGTTTATAACTGTTATATATTACATGGGGTACGGAGCCATACTTATCATATCCAAATGAAATGTAATGCTTTTTTTCCGCTTTGCTAATCAAGACCACAATATCAGAATATTGAAATGTAATTTCCTGTTCAAAATAGTTACTGGTAATTGGTCCGCCCATATTGGTGATGTGTTCCATTTTAATCAGTGAGTGGCAGACGGAAATCATGAGTTTGTCCTGAAAGGTTTCTTTAATTGTGCGCGTTGTATCAAAAGCGACCCACAGGTTGTTGATACAGGCATCCAGGTCAGCAAAGGCATTTTTTACATCATCGGGACCATGGATGATGCGAATGCCCGGGTAGCGTTCAGAAAAATCAGCGGGTGGTTCATCCAGCTGGGCTAAAAATACAGGAATAATCTCAATGTCATCATCGTCCCTGAACATATCCAGAAAGTTGAGAATCCACGTGGCTACACCTCCATAAACAATGGGCGGAATTTCATTGGTTAATAAACCGATTTTCATAATAATTCTCTACTATTAATTTCTATTATTTATTTATTTTTTAATTGTACAGTATTTTTTCCAACCAAAGATGCCGAATTCAGCAATAGGTTAAATATCCTATTTCAGCAATATCATTTTGATTGTTTTTGTTTTCGCATCAGATGTCAATCGTGCAAAATAGACTCCGCTTGACAATGCCGAACCATCCCATTGGATGGAATATTCTCCAGGGACCAGCGGTTCATCAATTAATATCTCCACCAAGCGTCCTGTAATATCATAAATCTGTAGTTGCGACGAACGTATTGCCGCTACGTTAAACCGAATGGTTGTTTTGGGATTGAATGGATTCGGATAATTCTGTTTAATGCTAAATTCATCCGGAGTAAGTATCTCATCCTTTGAATTTGACAAAATACCCTGTTCCGGCGGCTCAATGAAACTATCCGTATAAATATGAAATTCGCCTGGTAATAATGAAATCTGTTCATTCGCAATTTGAACATCAACGCTATCTCCTGAAAAATAATCATACCACATTCCTGTGTGGTAAAATTGCGGATCGATTGATTGCCCGGTTACACCAAAGTTGCCAATAATCACTGCATTCATTTCACTATGGGAAAGGCGAATTCGTTTTTTCCCGGTAGAGCTGCTAACGGATAATGAAACATCTGTATCCGCACTATGAAATACCGGGTATTCCCGGCGTAATTTTATTAACGCTTTGAAAACTTTATACAATTTACGGCGGCTTGTATCATCATAATAGTTCCACCGAATCGGTTTTGGACAGACCCGGCAGTCGTAATCAATGCTAACATCATAACCCAATTCGCCGAACTGCCAGAACATCTTCGGCCCCGGGATGGTAAAGAAAAAAGCACCTATGCCTTTCATCCTGTTTAACGCAGTGGATAATTGTGTAACATCGTAATCTCCAGAGCTGTTACCCCAAGTTAAATTTTTGTACATGATTCGTTCTTCGTCATGACTTTCAAAATAGGTAACCAAATTCGGTTGCCCCCAGCCTCTTGTGCCATAATATCCCCAGGAAAAATCAGACTTACCGTCGGAACTGTGGTAACCCATAGCTGTTTCAGCATAATTATAATTTGAATTCCCCCATAACAGCATACCGTAATCAGCCAATTCTGCTTCTTCGGAGTTTTCCGCCAAATGTTCCAAAATCACATACGCCGTAGAATCAAACGCCCAAATTTCATCTGCCATTCGTTTTAATAATCTAATTCTATCCGCATCATAATTACTGCCCCAAGGGTCATCAGACCCTTTGACATTGTTACCGAATCCTTTGGTAAAGTCAAACCGGAAACCATCTATGCCATATTCTTCCACCCAGTAACGGTTGATACGGTCCACCAGTTTTTGGGTATAGATACTTTCATGATTAAAATCATTCCCCCATTGTGCATCCGGGTTGGTAAAGTTCGATTGAGTATTATACCAGGGATTTTGCGATGTTGGCGGTCCCCACTCTCCCACATTGTACAAACGAACAAATGGCGATTGACTATACGTATGATTTAATACAATATCCATAATTACTGCAATTCCACGTTGATGGCATTCATCCACAAATGCTTTTAAAGCATTTTTAGTTCCATAATATTTATCGGGAGCAAAGTAGAATGACGGATTATAGCCCCAGCTGGAATTGCCTTCAAATTCATTAAAAGGCATAATTTCGATGGCGTTGACTCCTAAATTTTCAAGATAATTCAGCGTATCAATAAGTGTCTGAAAATCATGCCGGGCTATAAAATCACGAACCAGTAATTCATAAATAATGAGTTCATTTTTTGGTGGGCGGTTAAATGAATCGTTGTATTGCCACTGAAATGGATCTTGATCTGTCTGTAAAACTGAAACAATATGATCTGTTTTTCCAAAAGGATACTCTTTCAGATTGGGATAAGTCACATCCGGTATCTCCTGATCATACCAACTATCCAATACTTTGTCCGTATAGGGATCGGCAATACGAATCTCCCCATCCACAAAGTATTGAAAAGCATATTCCTGGTTGGGAATCAAATTATCAAGTGTAATCCAGAAATGAACTGAATCTGTAGAACCAACATCTTTTTGCATATAGAAATCCTCATCAACCATCCAGTCATTGAAATCGCCAATAACATAAACAAATTCCTTGTATGGTGCAAATAATGATAAAGTAACCATGCCGGTTCCGGTATCGTAATAGGTAATACCATCTTCAATGTTCGCCGGACGCTGACTTTGAACCGGTTCTTCGTGAATCATAATGAAAAATCGTGAACTGTCGGTCAAACCGGCTGTATCCAGAGCAATGGCTGTGAGTTCGTGCATCCCTAATGTAAAATTTTGCAAAATCAACTCAGTGATCAATGTATCCGATGATGATTGTGTATACAGAGAATCATCAACCAACAGAATTAAATTAGAAATTTCAGTATTGATTGCAGCGCCTGTAATTGCTACGGGAATTGTACCTGTCGGGAATCCAAATACGGGAGCTCGTCGGGGATCTCCAAAAGAGAGATCTACAAACGGAGAAACAACTACTGCTGTTACGCCGGAATCATAGAGATTCAAAAATATATCCGCGCCACCTACATCCCTACCCGTTATACTGCCGTCATTGTTTCTAAACACGAAAGCTAACTGGAGGATTTGTTCATTATTAGGAACTCCATAATAATTATGGGGAAATCCGATATCCAGTTTCCAGAGATTATTTCCCAGTGGCGTTAGTTGTGTGTCACTGGTATTTTCTCCCCAATTCGTTTTTACATATTTCCAATCACTAGGCTGTGTGCTGGAGGTAGTAATAACGCCTGTGTGGGCCCAAATATTTCCGGTATAACCCATGAGTCCCTGGTCACCTTCCGCCGCGTCAAAATACACAGTAATGGAATTCCACTCCGTGGCATAAAACGGATCAGAATAAACAACCTGGGCGAAAACGGGTTGTGCCAGTATTACATAGAAAAGAATCATTATTCGGTTGTACTTCATAATATATACGATACGTTGAAGTCGAAAAAAACACAATTCTCTTCATCACGTAGAACAGAGCGACGAAGCTTACAGTCCCGTACCGTAGGTCGAGGTGATCTCCTTGGGAATGCCGGAGCCAGGAGATTGCTTCGTTGTCCCTCCTCGCAATGATACAATATTTTTATTTTATTCATTCAATTTTTCCATCCCACCACAGAGGAATCTCATTCGTTTGTTGAAAGATGCTTGTACCATGAAAAATACAATATAATAGTTAGTGTACCGCATATAATGGCAAGAATCAAGGCCGTTGACCATGTTTTAAACATGAGACTCATCATAAACAGGAAAAGGGTGATTTGCCATGGTACAGCAATAAACGTTGAAAAAATATCTCTTTTATTTTCTGCGTCAATCGCAATTTGCTGATGTTTATCCAACTGTCTTTTGAATCTGCCCCATGTTCCAAATGGGCGTGTTTTATTGTAAAAATTTTGGAGTGTTTTATCGTCGGTCGGCTCTGTAAATAATGTCCCCAAAACAGCGCCAATCAATGATGCAGAGCTGGAAAACATAAACATAGTGTATTCCGTGACTCCATCGGGTGCCACCGCTTTAAATACAAGGGCAGTGATCATACCGGCCAATATTCCAATAGAAAACCCATAGCCATTCATACGGGACCAGTACCAACGCAGTAGCATTGGGATCAACATACCAGAGCCGATACTCATAGTAATCCAACCCCAGATTGCATTAATATTTTTGAAAACCAGCATTGCAACCAATCCCAAAAGAACAATCAAAACTGAAGCGCCGTAACTGTGAGCCATGAGCTGGCGATGATTTGCCTTTGGATTAATATGAATCTGGTAAATATCCTTTACCCAATAAGCGGCTCCGGCATTGACGGTAGAATCAAAGGTAGACATTCCGGCAGCCATCAATCCGGCCACCAAAAACCCCTTAATTCCTACCGGAAGTGTCTCCACCACTTTTGGGAGAACAAGTTCAGGGTCGGTAATTTGTGTACCAAGAGAAATTCCTATGACGGCTATTGCTCCAATGAACACCCAGCGGAAGGAAAGCAGTAAAACCCATACTAAACTCAATAAGCCTGCTTCGCGATCATTTTTTACAGCGAAATAACGCTGAAGCATATAGTTGCCTGTTCCGCCTGAACCTTCCAATACAACCTTCAACATGTAAAACATGACAGCTATACCAAACAGATTATAAACCGAATACTGGGATGCGCCATCTATTGCAAGCTTACTTTGTGGTATAAAACTCGACCACTCCTTAAATGTTGTATTAAAGTGCTGAAACGTTCCATCGAACATCGGCAAAGAAATACTAAAGGATTCGGGTAGTGTAATTTGCAGAGCCCGGTATGCCATATAGATTATAGTAGAAAAAATGAAAATACCCTGAAAAACATCCGTCCAAACAACACCATACAATCCCGATGCAACGGTATAAATCATGGCAATGGAAATTAACAATGCTGCCGCCCAAAATTCAGAGGGTAATCCAAAATAATTCTCAATCCCTAAAAATGTATCTAAGAATTTTCCACCCCCTAATGCAAAATACGTCACCATGGCAATCGTCATAATAATGGAAGAAATGGCAGCAATGAGCCGCGCCACCTCACCCTGTCTGCCGTTTCCAAAACGTAGTTTCATCCATTCAGCCAATGTCATGGCTCCCGAACGAGTATTCCACTTGCCCATAAAAATCAACAGGAAGGCCATGATCAGAGTAACGCCGCCTCTGATTTCGATATAAAATCCTTTTGCTCCCAAAGCATAAATCAATGCTGCAATAATCATGGTTCCGGTAATATCCAGGTTAGATGACATTCCGGATGAGGCTAAAGCCCACCAGGGCAATTTACGATTGCCCAGAAAGTAAGAATCAATACCTTCGCTGGCTTTTTTGCTCACATACAATCCGACAGCCACAATGGCAAACAGGTATATAAAAACAATGGCGTAGTCAATAGCTGTCATGGTTTACTCACTTTCTGATAGAAGGCTTTGCAAAACCATTTGCACAAATAAAAAAGTGCAAAATCCTCCTGATTTTCGTTGGAAAACTTGTCTATAGTACCACTATTGACTGCGTTTCCCGCCTTATTCACGAAAATTTTACCTCTTTTTTCTTCACACATTTGGTTTTTCAAAGCCCTCTAATAATATTTTTCCTGATAATCGCGGATCATGCGCTGGGCAGTAAACCGAACTCCCGTTTTAATTGAGGATTTCATAATACTTATCCATTTTGAGGTATTACTATAATACAGTGGTATAATTTCATTCTCGAGCAGCTCGTATAAGTGATTTGCATCTGCTTCATCGTCCGGTGTGTCGGGATTTCCAATAGCCCATCCGTTTATTCCATGGTCACATCCTTCGGCCCACCATCCGTCCAAAACAGATAAATTTGGAACGCCGTTCAGGGCCGCTTTCATACCGCTGGTTCCGGACGCTTCGTTGGGGCGCAAGGGTGTATTTAACCAAATATCTACACCTGATGTGATTAATCTTCCCAGCCACATATTATAGTTTTCCAGGAAAATCACTTTTACTTTCCCATACAATCTATTTGCATTGGCAACGATTTCTCTGATGATGTCCTTTCCACGATCATCTTTCGGATGAGCCTTACCTGCAAAAATAAACTGTATCTGTCCCTGAGATAAATTCACTAATCGGTCAATATCCGAAAATAATAAATGTGCCCGTTTATACGTTGCAGCCCGGCGGGCAAAGCCAATGGTTAACACATTACGGCTCAATGCTTTTTGAACCTGGGCATTTGCATATCCTAATAATGATCGTTTACGCAATGCATGAGCATTTAATAGTTTTTCGTCAGGAATGGAATCAATGTCCAATAATTTTTTCCCTTCTTTTCTCCATTCCGGTAAATAATCGTCGAATATTTTACGCAATTGCGGGCAAACCCAATAAGGATGATATACACCATTGGTAATATATCCGATTTGATATTGGGGGAATTGTGCTTGAGCCACCTTGCCATGAAGTGCAGAGACACCGTTTGCAGACCGGCTGAAATAAAGGCCCAGTTCCGTCATGTGTAAACGGCTATTTTGAACCAATGAAGGCAGATTAAGATTATCGGGGATTAAGTCGTGTAGAAGATTTTTTACCCGCTCAACTGAAAAATGATCGTGCCCTGCCGGAACGGGAGTATGGGTTGTAAAATGACATTTTTCTCTAACACTATTTTCGTCTTTATATTCTTCCAACAATTCTAATGTTAAGAATGAGCAATGCCCCTCATTCATGTGAAATGTTTCAATGTTTTCCAGTATGTTAAGATGTTTTAATAATTGAATACCTCCAAAACCTAAAATGGCTTCCTGTATTATTCTATCATCTTTATTCCCGGAGTAAAGACGTAATGAAATTATTCGATCCTCTTCAGAATTACTTTCCAGATCCGTATCCATAAAATATATCGGCAGTATATGACCATTGAGACCCGGGTAATCCAATTTATATACTTCTACTTGGACATATCTGCCTCGGAGGTGGAGTGGAAATGTAAAATTTAATTTTTTTAATAAAGGTTCAGGATCAAATTTGGGATATGTTTCAGTTTGATTCCCGTCTTCATCGATGCGCTGTTTAAAATATCCTTCTTTATATAATAACGTAATAGCGCATAGCGGAAGACCCTCATCCGCGGCTGCCTTGATATGATCTCCGGCTAAAACTCCCAAGCCGCCGCTGTACGTGGGCAAGCTGGAGCTGATTCCAATTTCAGCCGAGAAATATGCAATTTTGATTTGTGATTCGGTTTCAGTCATATTCTTTACAGTCTGTTACTTTCTTTTATCAGTTTTCTCATTCGTTTTATGATACCATTCGTTAATTGATCTTCTTGGTATCGCCATTCCCAATTTCCATCTATTGTACCGGGTATATTCATTCGAGCGTTTGTATCCAGCCCTAAAATATCCTGCAATGGTATAATAACTGTATTGGCTTTTGAGTTCAATGCCAGGGAAATAAAATCCCAATTGATTTCAGAGCCATCTGTGCCCAGAAACTCCAGTGCTCGTTTTCTTTCCAGAAAAACTTCTTCTTTTGTTTGTGGATTTCCATTTCCCGGTTTAGCTTGAAACCAGCCTATGGCAGTATCATTGTCGTGGGTACCTGTGTATATCACAACATTTTCATGATCAAATCCGGGAATTGAGTCAATGAGTTGATCGTTTTCCCAAAAAGATATTTGCAAAATTTTCATCCCCGGAATATCAAATTTATCTCTGATTATTTTTGCATCCGGTGCTGCTTCACCCAAGTCTTCAGCAATGATCGGTTTTAATCCCAAATCCTTTTTCAGTGTCAGGAATAATTTTTCACCCGGCCCCTTGACCCATTTGCCTGTCGATCCATTATTCTGTTCTACGGGTATTTCCCAATATTTCGCAAAGCCGTTGAAATGGTCAATTCTTACAATATCCACTAAGGTAAATAAATATTTAAACCGTTTCATCCACCATTGATAGTTTGTTTTTTCATGTGCGTCCCAATCATAAATCGGATGCCCCCACACCTGGCCTTCATCAAGAAAAAAGTCCGGGGGACAGCCCGATTGAACTTTCATGTGACCCTTTTCATCCAGCTTAAACAGTTCGGGATTTGCCCAGGCATCCGCGCTGTCGTGGGAAATATAAATCGGAATATCGCCGATTATGCGAATTCCATTTTTATTGGCGTATTTTTTCAACCGTTGCCACTGATCATAAAATAAGAATTGCTGCAATTTTAATTTTTGTATAAGTGGCTGATATTGTTTGCGAATACTTTCCAAATGTTTACTATTAAAAGAATGTTCTTTTTCCCAATCCGGCCAGCTTTTATAATGATAAATCTTTCTCAGCGTAAGAAATAATGTATACGTATCTAGCCAGTAATCGTTTCTTGTACAAAACGATTCGAAGTTTTCTTTTGCATCTTTATCAGGTCTTTCGAAAAACCGATTACATGCAAGATCAAGAATCTTATGTCTGGCCGGTATAATTTTATTATAGTCTACTCTTTCACGAGGGAATTTTTGCAATTCATCTAAATCACTTTTATATAAATATCCATCGTCCATTAAAACATCAAAACTGATTAACCTTGGATCATTCGCAAAAGCAGATACGGTACTATAAGGAGAACTGCCGGATCCTGTATCACCCGTGGGTAATATCTGCCACAGACTTTGCCCCATTTCAGTAAGTTTATCTATAAAGTGGAAGGCCTCGGGGCCGATCTCTCCTATCCCATAGGGACCGGGGAGTGAAGATATAGCCAGCAAAACACCGCTTTCTCTAGGAAAAAAATTCAATCAATGTCTCCTTTATATACTAATTAGAGTCAGTGTTTCTTCTGCGCTTGATCAATCAACCTATCCAAATCAAACTCATCTTTTTGCATGATGTTTTTTACAATTGGATTGATATCTTTGCCAAGGCGCTGACCTGCTAATGTGATATCCAGAACGACATAATCAGATGCGATCTTTGTAATGGCCGGATTTGAAGTCCAAATCGCATGGCCATTTTGTTCTGATGCACTGCCCATAATGGTAATTTCATGATCAGCAACAAACACTATTTTTGGTCGCCAAATCTGCCGAAGATCTTCCTCTTTGAGGTTGTAAGAAATAATAGTTCCAATCGGTTTGCGGATTGAAGAAAAGGAAAAAATAAAAATATCTACTTTGCGATCGTGGGCAGCTTTTAATTCTTTGTAAATTTTTTCTAATTCACTGTTCCAGGCATTAATAATGATTGAAGATTTGGCGTTTTTAATTGCTTCCCGCATTTTATAAATAAGATTATCATAACCATGAATGTGCCAAAAATCGAACGCTTTTTCATCCAGGTTGAGTTTGTCTAAAGCAGTTTTTAATCCATCTAATTGGCTTTCATACAAATTTTGTAAATGCTCAATAAGTAATAATGGAGAAAGTGGAAAATATTTTTTAGGAGTTTCCCCTTCAGAATTCACAATACCCATTTTTTCCATACGGGTTAATGTGGCATATATTGCTGAACGGGGAATTTCCGCGTCTTTACTGAGTTCATAACCCGTTGATGGATTATTATGTATTAAACTGATATATGCTTTGGCAGCATTCGCTGAAAACCCAAATTGTTCCAGTAGATCAATAATTTCTTTTTCTGTCGTTGCCATATTTAGTTACCTGTTAATTATTCTTACAATTTACTAAATTGTATTGAGACGTTCACTAGAATATACTTAAGTTATAAAAGGTAACTCAATAGTGAGTTACTAAATTTTATAGTTAATTCACTCAATAATATTTTATGCGATTCATACTTTTTGCAACATTATTCAGTACTGTTTTTTTAGTAGCTGATAGTCCACAATGGGCTCGAGAAGCCATCTGGTATCAAATATTCCCAGAGCGTTTTTATAACGGCGACACCGCAAACGACCCAACAATAGAAAGCCTTATAGGAACCTGGCCTTGGGAAATTCAAACTGAATGGCAGGTTTCACCTTGGACATCGGATTGGTATTTTTTCCAACCTTGGGAAGTTGCCAATGGGCAACCTTTTAATTATCAGTTTCAGATCAGACGTTACGGTGGTGATATTCAGGGAATCATTGATAAATTGGATTATTTACAGGATTTAGGTATTAATGCAATATATTTGAATCCTGTTTTTGATTCTCCTTCCAGCCACAAATATGGTGCCGCTTATTTTCATCATATCGATCGGTTTTTTGGTCCGGACCCTCAGGGAGACACAAGGATTATGCAATCAGAGAACCCGGAAGATCCTTCAACCTGGCAATGGACAGCCGCAGACCTGCTATTTTTACAGCTCATCAAGGAAGTTCATGAGCGAAAAATGCGTATTATTATTGACGGAGTATTTAATCATACCGGCCTTACATTCTGGGCATTCAAGGATATTTTAAAAAACCGTGAATCCAGCCCGTATGTTTCGTGGTATAGCTTTGAAGGTTCAGAATTACCCGACGAATCGCATCTCAATGATTATCAAACCTTGCCTGAATTCTTTTTAGGACCAGACCAAACACTGCTGCGATATACCGGTTTTGTTGCAGACTTGCCTGCTTTTCGCCAAGATGAATACGGTCCGGCAGAACCAGTGCGCAATCACCTGAAATCAATAATCACACGATGGATGGATCCCAATCAAGACGGAGACCCTTCTGACGGTATTGATGGATGGAGATTGGATGTGGCTGAACGTATTCAAATAAAATTTTGGGATTTGTTTGGCAAATGGGTAAGGGATATTAATCCTGATGCGTATATCACCGGTGAAGTGTGGTGGGAAGATTACTGGACCGGTAAACAATTCAATGCATCTCCCTGGGTTACAGATACACGATTTGATGCTGTTATGAACTATCGATTTGGAGATGCCATGTTCAAATTTTTCATCGATCAGCAAAACCAGATTTCAGCAACTGAATTAGATAACTTGCTCAATGGAATCATTTCAGATTATGGTTTAAAAAAGACATTATTTCTCCAGAATCTTTTAGATAGTCATGATACGGAACGGTTAGCTTCGGCAGTGGTAAATCCAGATCGATGGATAGACCACGCCAATAATATACAATGGAATCGGGAATTCGATATTCGAAAACCAAATGCTAAAGAACGACAGATCCAAAAAACCATTATTACATTTCAATTCATGTTCCCCGGAGCACCCTTTATATATTATGGTGATGAAGTGGGTATGTGGGGAGCCGATGATCCTGACTGCCGTAAACCTATGATTTGGCCGGAATTCAAATACGATTCCGAAAAAACTCACTTTTGCGATGAGTTGGCGGACTGCTCCGGGTCGCGACCTATTGATGACGTTTTTGTAGATGAAAATTTATTGAACCATTACCGTGATCTAATAACCCTGCGAAAAAAATATAAGGCATTATCTTCCGGGAAATACAAAACCGTTTATACAAATAATAAAACAGGAGTTTTTGCCTTTGAGAGGTTTATTGAAAATGAACGTATTTTGGCTGTATTCAACGGTTCAACAGAGATGATATCGTTGAGCAATGATATTTTCCCGGACATTAGATCAAACTGGAAACGTATATTTGGCGGAAAGTCAAACAAATTAAACGGAAAAGATGTACAGATTTTTATTCATAATTAGTTTTTGAAATTGCCGCATATTGTTGCCAGAACTTGGCGGACTCTGCCCATTCTTCCGACGTATATTGAGCTTTTGTTCCTCCGGGCATTTCCAACTGATTTCTCATCATAGTTACAGGGCTCATGGGTAATATATCGACTCCCTCAGGAATAGTGTGAATGCTAATGAGTTCCCATTCGCAATTAGTGGTGTGTTCGTTGTTTTCTTCCAATACATCATGACGATACAGAATAAATTCTACTCTTCCCGATGGTAAGGGATCAGCGTTAACAACACGAATTTGGATGTAAGGCTCTTCGTCCGGCCTTCGTCTGACTACCTCAGCTTTCAGTTTTGAATTTTCATCAATTCTCGCAAATGGACAGAAGAAATGTTTGGTTATTTCCGGTGACCCTTGAACGATGCGAATGCCATCTCGGTATCCTTTATTAAAATTACCCAAAGCCATTTGCTCTTCTGCATGTTTAGCAATGTCTTCAAAGGATAAATCAGGTGAATAAGTCTTTCCCGAATTTTTTACCTGTCGTTTTACAAAATCATTTACAGCAACTTTGTTCATTTATTCTCCGTTTAGTACGATAAAATTTACAGTAATGTTTTGATCCCTTTGCTGAAAAGGTGAATTTCCAACAATGATTATTCTAAAAATTGAAAGGATTCATGATGTTTAATTTAGTTTTATTACGCCATGGGGAAAGCCTGTGGAATCTGGAAAACCGCTTTACCGGCTGGACAGATGTGGGTTTAACACCCAAGGGGGAAGAAGAAGCCCGATCATCAGGAAAAACTCTTAAGAAAGAGGGGTATGAATTTGATGTTGTTCATACATCCGTTCTTACCCGTGCCATTCAAACCATGGAGATTTGCCTGAATGAAATGGGCATCACAGATATCCCTGTCATATATAATTGGCGACTGAATGAACGTCATTACGGAGCATTGCAAGGGTTAAACAAGGCCGAGACAGCGGAAAAATACGGAGAAGATCAAGTACTCATCTGGCGTCGGAGCTACACAACGCCCCCGCCCAAATTGGATATCAACGATGATAGACATCCAAGATTCGATTCAATCTATAAAGATTTAGATCCCGAAGATTTGCCGGCATCCGAATGTTTAAAAGATACCGTTGAGAGGTTTCTTCCCTATTGGTTTGATCAAATTGCGCCGGATGTGAAATCCGGTAAAAGAGTATTAATTGTTGCCCATGGAAATTCTCTTCGGGCACTGGTAAAATACCTGGATAAAATTTCTGATGAAGAAATAGTTGGGCTCAACATACCAACAGGTGTCCCATTGGTTTATGAACTCAATGAAAACCTGAAGCCGCTGAAACACTATTATCTCGGGGATCAGGAAGAAATAGCTAAAAAGGCAGCAGCCGTTGCTGCCCAGGGGAAAGTGAAATAATCTATTTCAATAATTATACCCCACCTGGCCTCCCCATTTGGGGAGGAACATTATTTCATATTTCTTTTCCTTTCTTTTACGGGGAGGAATTAAAGGAGGGGTAAAAAATAATTGAAATATAACCACCTTCTAACGCCAAGACCAAAAATCAAAATAATGGCAAGAATTTTAAGAAAAAATATGACGCCAGCAGAAGGGTCGATATGGCAATTCATTCGGAAGCGGTTACTTGAGACTCGTTTTAGACGTCAACATCCGATTGGCTCATATGTTGTGGCTTTTATTGCAATGGAATATGGACTCGTAATTGAAATAGAGGGTGGACATCATTTTGATACTAATCAAAAGAAAAAAGATCAAAAGCGGACAGCAGATTTAGAAAAATATGATTTATATATTATTCGATTTACCAATAATGAAATTTTCTCCAACATAGCCGGTGTATTAGAGCATATATCACAAACCATTGATTATCTAAAAGGGAATAACGCCCCTTGTCTCTAATGACAGATATTTCGGTTTCTTTCGTTGATAAATCTGAAATAAAAAGGTTAATTGTTTAGTAATGATCAAAGTATTACAAATTATTTACTCTAAACAATTCCTTTCTTAACTGCATTTTAGATGTAAAAAAATGTTTATACACCATTCCCTGGATTAATACATTTGCCAAAGTAGCTGTCGTAAGCCACATATACATAATCATAATTTGATATCGAACCGCTATCAACGGATCAACGCCCGCTATAATCTGACCGGTCATAACTCCCGGGAGTTGTACCAACCCTACCAGCATTAATCCATTAATATTAGGAATCAACGCTGCTCTAATGGCTTCCCGTATGGATGTATCAACGGCAGCTCGCGGCGACGCTCCCAATGAAAGCAAAGTATCAATTTCATCCTCGCGATGTGCAAGTTCCCCTATAAATCGGTTTGTGGTCAGTGTCGACGAATTCAATCCATTTCCAATAATCATACCTGCAATTGGAATCATCGCGTAGGGATAAAACCACGGTTTTAAATCTAAAATAAACTGTAGAATTGTACCCAGGACTATGAAAACAGTTATACTCATGCTGAAAACGTTCATCATAAAATAACCTTTAATCGGGACATCCAGGCGTCGATTAGCTTCAAAGCTGGCGATGAGTATCATAATGATGATCAGGCAAACCATAAAAATCCAGTGATCCAGACCAAAGAAAAATGTGAGCACGTACCCCATGATAGATAGTTGAATAAATGAGCGGATTGTTCCGATTAAGATCGTTTTTTCCAATCCGATACGCCACCATTTAATCAGGAACAGGCACAATGCAACTAACACCAGCGAAACGAATACGTCTGTCCAGGAAATAATATAAAAGGATTGTTCCACTAATCTTCTTCCTTTAAAAACAGATTAGCTGCTTCTGTAACCGGGTTTGTTAAAATACTAATGGGACCTGTTTCAGTAATAGTCCCTTCAATCAAAAATGCAGCTTTCGTCGCATATTTGGACGCTTGATGAATATGATGACTAACCATAATAATGGTAACATTCATTTGATGGCGTAGTTGATTAATCGTATTCAATATCTGATCCCCTAACCGCGGATCCAGGTTGGCTGTAGGTTCATCTAATAACAGCACGCTTGGTTTATTCAACAATGTTCGCGCTAAAGCAAGGCGCTGTTTTTCTCCTCCTGATAAGGAACGAGCATCCAATGCTAATAAGTGTTGGGGCAATTCAACCATTTCAAGTATTTCAAATAAATCATTTTCGTCTACGAAAAATAATTTATCCCACTGTTTTCTGATAATGAGATTCTCTTTGACTGTTTCTGCAAAGATAGCCGGATTTTGAAATACCATTCCCACTTCTTCCCGCAATTTTTGAATATCACTATTTTGTATAGACTGCCCTTTATAATAAATATCCCCAATATCAAATGACTCCAGTCCGTTTAATAAGCGTAGCAAGGATGTTTTTCCGCTGCCGGAAGGACCGGCTATGCAGAAAAATTCACCAGGGAAAATTTCAAGGTTTATATTACAAAGTATTTGTTTTCCGCCAATTGACTTGGCGACATTAGTCATTTGAAATGTTGGTTGGTTTGACAAGTTGATTTTATAAATTTTCTGCAGCTAGTTTTTTTAAAAGTTCAACGGTATAAATACCCGTTGCGTGCCCATCAGCCCAAAAAGGGCGCAAACCATAATAGCCCACAGGTTGCAGCTTTCGCAGCTGATAGCTTTGTTGCATCATTTGTTGTGGCGGACCAACATAAATATTTCCGAGAGCATCTTTTTCACCGGCACAAACAGCACAAGGGCAATTATTGCGAAGCAAAGTTAATGGAATAGCTGAATCTGTTTTATCCGACCATTGAATTAACAATAAATCATTTACGACTTCTGTATGATTAATTTGAATCAGATTATTGTTCATGTTTCTTGGAATGCTTTTTTTAGGCGGGTAAATTTGCCCCTCATTGACAATTCAATAAAAGAATTTTCGGGCGATTAGCTCAGTTGGTTAGAGTGCTATCTTCACATGGTAGAAGTCACTGGTTCAAGTCCAGTATCGCCCACTTAGGCGCACTTGGGGGTTCCCTGTCCGCCGTAATGAAGTGTAGGCGGGAAATCCCTCATCGCCCACAGATTGAAAAACTTCCGGGAAAATTGAAGAACTCCTAATAAATAATTTATCCCGATGAAAAAAATAGCAATAATTTCATGTTCCAATTGCGATTCACAAATTGAAGTAGAAAAACCTGTAAGCGTTTGGTTTGCGAGGTGTGATAATTGTAATGAAGCTGTTGTAGTAACAGTCAATGAAAAAATAAACCAACTATTTAATAAAATTAATCATTGAATCATTTGAATTGGATGAATCATTTTGCCATTCTTTTTAAAGGATAATTTACAGTGACTGAAAAAGACTTTCGTAAAGGTATCATGTATTTCTTGTATTACCCAACCCCCATATCATCCATATTGTCATCGCCATTTATCTCCCGCGATCTCTCTCGCCGGTTCCACTTCCTTTCTTCCATCTTCCCGAAATTGTATTCAAGATTTAAGGTCATATATCGGCTTTCCCATTTCCAAGAGCTTTCCCTTTTCCAATCCTCACCAGACACATTAATTCTGAACCCCATGGTATTAAATGGATCATTGACCCTCAAGGAGATGCTGAATCGATTGTCTATGAACTTCTTTTTAATGGATATGTTGGAAAAGGACATACTCTGAATCCTTCCGATAGGAATATCCCTGGGGCCTCGATAAAAGCTGAATGCAGAGAGTTCGGTTGTGGGTGTAATAGACCACATAATCGTCATACGTGTGGAGAAGCCGGTTGATGAAGGATTATAATCATTCAAGATGTTGGAAGCATCATATTCATCGTGAAATGCATTTCCGCTGATAGTCACTCGAATTTTTGGAACCACCACACCTGACAGGATCAGTTCAGCCCCATATGTTCGAGTATTATCAATGTTTTCATACGTGGTCACAGAAATACCATCGTCTTGCACGTAAGTATGATGTCTGATCTTATCAGTAGTTCTACGGAAAAATATCCCTGCTGTTATCGTCTTTCCACGATTAAACCTGGATATGTTCAGTTCCATCACGTCAATGTATTCCGGTTTCAGGAATGGATTTCCTTTCCGAATATTTAGTCTGTCTGAGTAGCTGGCAAAAGGATTAAGCCTACGAAATGAAGGCCGGTTAATCCGCCGACTGTAACTTGCCTGAATTTGAAAGGATTTGGGTGGCCCGAATGAAATGGATCCGCTGGGAAAAACACTTGCATAGGGATTTTCAAATTTTTCATTCGTTATTTTCAATTCAGAAATTGTACTGACATGTTCTATTCGAGAACCAAGCTGGTATTGCAAAAGTCCCTTCTGACCAGAAAACTGTGTATAAACAGCTTGAATATTCTCGTGATATATGAAATAATTATTCAGAGAATCGTCAATGCTCCATTCTCCTAAATTATTTATTGATTGAGACCAGTAATTGTCATCAATGGAACGGAGCGTTCCCTTATACCCCGTTTCGATTTTATATCCATTACCGAATGGATGAACATAATCTGCCTGGATATTTGTTGTATTGTTCGTTCGATTCCGATCTGTATTTTGGGAATTTAAATCAACGAATTCACTACTTCCTGAAAGAAGTTCCATCCCATAATCAGTATCGTTTTTATCATCATTCACCGAATGGTTAGCCATGAAACTGAATTTCTTTTTTGGGTCGGGAAATTTACGATCGTACGACAACGTCAGATCCTTTCCCTTGCGATCGCTGCCACTATCTGTTGTGCGTAAAAATTCGGATTCTAATGCACCTAATGATTGATTTGAAACAATATCACGTATCCGTGATCTATCGCCAACAGTATAGGTAGCATCAAGAGAAAAGGTATTTGTACGATTCAGAAAATATTCGATACCGGACTTGATAAAAACATTATTTCTTCCTCGTTCTCCATCGGTGTTTTGATCCAAAATAGAAGAGATTTGATTAATGAGCATTTCCTGGTAATTATCTCCTTGCTGATCTCTTATATTTAGGCGGGTTCCCAGGTTTGCGAAAATATTCACTTTTTCATTCCGGAAATTTAATTGTCCCGATCCATTGTGTTTGTCAATGAAATCGGATCCGATGGATATATTCCCATTTAGACCTGCTAGGCGGTTTTCTTTTAGGACAATGTTAATAATACCTGCCATACCATCCGGGTCATATTTGGCGCTTGGGTTGGTTATGACTTCTATATCACTGATGTTGTCGGCAAGAATGTTCTCTAATAGCGCCTGCCGGCTTGAACCGGTCAGGCTGGACGGTTTTCCATCGATTAGAACATTTACATTGGCATTACCTCGGAGGCTGATGTTCCCATCCATATCAACATCCACACCCGGTATTTGTTGAAGAGCATCAAGAGCTGTTCCGCCAGTAGTCAGAGTATTCTTTTCAACATTAAATATTTTTTTATCTATAGTGTGGGTAAATAGGGGCCGTTCGCCTATTATATCTACATCCTCCATTTGGATAGTGGTTAATTGCAAGAGAATCTTGCCTAAATCCTGTTCAATACTACCGCCTTTGCCGGGGAAAAGATTTACAGGAGATATTGCGGTTTTTTTGTACCCGATGAATTCAACAAAAACAAAGTAACGACCAAGAGGAATTTCTTTAATTTCAAATCGTCCTGTTTCATCGGTAACACCACCTGTAACTAATTCATCATTTTTCATACGGATCAGCGATATTGATGCGTAAGCAATAGGTTTTTTTGATATCGAATCCACCACAGATCCGATTAATATGCCGATAGAGGGCATTTGATTTTGAGAATATCGCTGACCAGATAGGGATATAGGTGCCAGTAATTCTATAGATAATAAAATTAAAATAATTTTAATTTTTTTCATTAATAGTTATTTAGACCTTTTTGTGAAGCATAAGTTAAATCTTTAGTTTAATTATTTTATTAATAGAATCCTTTGCAAAATCTATGTATAAACCATGCTAATTTTAGTAAAAGGAAAAAACTAAAATGAATCAATAGAATCAATTAAGTTTTTCAGATATGGAAATAGCGGAGAACCGCAAGGTGACTCGAGCGGAGGAGAAACTATCGTAAGATAGAAAACCTTTTATGATTTGAAGATGTGATAGAGAAGTTTTCTCTCATTGATAAAACGAAGAAAGTGTTAAGCGGTCGACCCTACCATAAATGACGGGGTGAGTATTTCATTTTTACAAACGTTTTGGACAGATATGATATTAATTAAAGATCATATAATTTCTCTTGCTTGAGTGTTCGATTTTCATGGAAATTCAATCGTTTATTATTGGATAGTAATTGGCACACGGTGCAACGTTGAATAATCTTACGCCACTTACCAATCCGAAAAAAACAAAACCATTGAAAAACTACGCAAACAACCAAGGAGTACAACATGAATTGTTATAAACGTTCATTCATGTTCCTAGTGTCTTTTCTTCTTCCTCTAACCCTCTTTGCCCAGATGACCGTTTCCGGTACAGTATCGGATGCTGCTACCGGCAATGCATTACCTGGTGCAAATGTGGTTGTAGAAGGAACAGACCTTGGAGCTGCCGCAGATGCCAATGGAAATTATTCCATAGCGAATGTCCCTGCCGGCGCAACCATAACGGCCTCGATGATTGGATATACCAGCGCGAGCGCCACAGCTGCTGCTACAGTAAATTTTAACCTGGAAGCTTCAGCGATCCGACTATCCGCATTAGAAGTATTAGCTTCTCGTGCAGATGAAAAAACACCCGTCGCTTTTACAACTGTAACAAAAGCAGATATGGAATTTCGTCTGGGTTCACAGGATATTCCCATGAGCTTGAACATGACTCCCAGTGTATACGCCACACAGCAAGGCGGCGGTGCCGGGGATGCACGTATCAATGTCCGCGGTTTTAACCAAAGAAACGTTGCCGTAATGATCAACGGTGTACCGCAAAATGATATGGAAAACGGCTGGGTTTACTGGTCCAACTGGGATGGCGTAGGTGATGCAACATCCTCTATCCAGATGCAGCGCGGATTGAGTGCTGTGAACCTGGCGACCCCCTCCGTTGGCGGAACCATGAATATCATTACTGATCCAACGGCCCTCTCCACCGGTGGAAGATTCAAACAGGAAATCGGTTCTGGCGGGTTCCTTAAATCCACATTGAATTACAATACGGGTCTTATTGCTGATAAATTTGCTTTCAGTGCAACGATTGTTCGTAAAACAGGTGACGGTTTCATTGATAAAACATGGACCGATTCCTGGGCCTATTATTTTGGCGCCAGCTTCGCCATGAATCAATCCAATCGTTTTGAGCTTTATGCCATTGGTGCTCCACAACGCCACGGACAAAATCTCTATAAGCAAAATATTTATGCTTATGACAAGGATTTTGCCGCAGAAGTTGTAGGGAAATCAGCAATGGAGGCAAAAGATACCGATGAAGATGGAAAGAGTGATTGGGAAGAATATTCTTCAAAATTCTCAAAGGACGACGGTTCAGTTGCCGGGCGATATTTCAACCAAAACTGGTCACCGATCAGTTCATCATATACAGGTAAACAATATTGGTATATGTATGGTAAGCGTACACTTGCCCGTTATAATAATAATTATCTGAATGAAAGAGAAAACTTCTTTCATAAACCATTGGTAAACCTTAACCATTTCTTAACCATAAATGATAAAATGAGATTGTCTACGGTTCTTTACTGGTCAGGTGGTTCCGGTGGTGGTACCGGTACATATGGTGTAATACCCACTAAAGATGCTAATGACTACATAAGTCAAGAAGGTGGATGGGCTTTTTACTATGGGCCATCACCTTGGACCAGAGATTGGAACGCCACTATTGCAATGAATCAGGCAGATGCTGGTGATTTTTGGGTTGATACAGGAATTAAAAAATATGATGATGAGGGCAATAAGTATTATATCCCTTATACTAAAGCGGACCAACAATCGCTAGGAATCTTAAGAAACAGCATTAATCGTCAAAATACGATTGGGGTCATTTCCAAGCTTAATCTTGATATGAGCGATGCCTTGAAACTGCAGGTTGGGCTCGATTGGCGTTCAGCCGGTATCGAGCATGCCCGAGAGGTACGTGATCTTATGGGTGGCAAATATTACATGGACTATGCCGATGATAATTTTTCAAGTGGAAAAAAGGTTGGCCTAGGTGATATCATTGCTTATTGGAATGAAACCACTGTTGATTGGATCGGATTTTTTGCACAAGGCAACTATTCCGCTGGGCCATTATCAGCCTATGGTATGGTTGGATGGTCATCCATTTCCTACTCTTATCAGGATCACTTCACCGTTGCTAATAAAAAAATCGTAGCCGATCCCATTTCAGCCACTCAATTCAAAGGTGGCGCCATGTTTGACGTTAGTGACAACCTGAGCGTATTTGCCAACTTTGGCGTGGTTGAGAAACCGCCCATCATGGATAATGTCATTTATTTTGATGGTACAGTTGCGTCAGATCCTGCAAACGAAAAATTCCAAAGCTATGAAGCTGGTGTGAATTTCAATACAGGTATTGTTGGTGTAAAAGCAAATTATTACAATACGGATTGGATAGACCGAAACCTCACGAAAGCAGTTTCATCAGGTCAGGGATCCAGTGGTGACACTGATGTTATCTTCCTAACAGGTGTTAACCAAAATCATAGTGGTATTGAGGTTGAGGTTTCTGCACAGTTAATGGCTATGCTGCGTCTCGATGCTTCAATCAGTCTTGGAGATTGGAAATTTGACGGTGATGCTTCAGGAAATTATCAGGAAGACTTGTTTAATGAAGAAGGACAAGTAATTGGACAAACCACAACGACATATGACTATGCTTTAAATGGTTTGTCTGTGGGTGATATGCCGCAAACCGCTTATGTTGTAGGTGCGACTCTTACTCCAATATCAGGATTGAAAGCACAGGTCTTATTCAATATGTATAAGAACAACTATTCAGACTGGAGCCCCGATGCTCGAGAATATGATTCAACGGATCCGACGGATGTGCCGGATAGGGCACAAGTTTGGAAAGCTCCTGATTATTCAAAAATGGATGTACATCTTACATACGACCTGCCAACTATTGGCGGCATAAATCTTCAAGCCTTTGCCCATATCTTCAATGCGCTTGATGATGTTTATGTGCAGGATGCAACTGATCAGAGTAAATACAACGGATTTAAAATCAAAGATATTGATGGAAATGACACTAATCGTCACTCTGCCGAAAGAGCAGAAGTATTCCTTGGATCACCAAGATACTTCAACGCAGGAATATCCGTTTATTTCTAAACTGCTAAGTTTAGTTAAAATAAAAAACCCCGGCTTTTTCTAGCCGGGGTTTTTTTATACTAAAAAAATTATTATTAAAATGGCAAAGTGTAATTAATCGCCAGATCTGCTGAAAGGTAACCGGTCATTTGTCTTTTTCCATCAATGTCGTTAGCAATAACTGCACTGGTTCCTAATGTAATATCTACTCCAATATGAATTTTTGTTTCAATACTTCCCTTAATCCCAAAACCGGGGCCAATTGTCCCTACTGCTCCATGGACAATAAGTGGAAACTTTAAAGGAATAAAATCCGGCGATTCCAGCGTTACCCACGAAACAGCTGATTTATCATTACCGTGAAAACTTACCTGACCATAACTCAATGAAGGTGTCAGTGAAAACCACAACAAATTGAACGAAAGAGGTAATGTGATATACAATCCCATTTCCAAAACATTATCTGTTCCAATATATTGACCTGACATCAACTTATTCCCGACATACAATCCAAGTGAAAATGTTTGGTCTCTTACTTGTTTCTCAATTGCTTCAGAAGCTTTGTCTTCAGGTAATTTTACTATTTCATTTCCCGGCATATTCGGTTCAGTTTTTATTTTATTTTTTTGAACAACAGTATCCATTTCAACTGAAACATCAAACTTGCTCTCAATAGATTGAATTAATTGGTGTAAATCTTCTTCAGATGTTTCATTCAAAAAAGACATAACATCCGCCAGCCCGGTCCTATCTTTTGGCGGTCCTAATTGACGTTTATATTTTTTAGAAAATGGAATAATCCTTTTTTCCAACAGTTTCCCATTCCCATCTTTTACTGTTAGTAAAAGCTCCTTGGGGGCATTGCTGTAATTATAGGAATTCGTGTATAAAAGACTGTCCTTATCGTTATAATACTCAGCTAGAAATAAAAATTTCTTTTTATTATAAAACAGTTTATGCATGCCAACTTTAGAAGAATCATCCCGAAAATACTCAGAAATGATTATTTCTTTCGTGCGGCTTTTTTTCTCACCATCAATATATTGAAACTTATAAAAATAGTATACTTGACCCAGTTTATCTTTAATGATCACTGTATGAGGTCGACCATCTTCTCTCTCTTTTATTTCCAACCTCCAAGTCCTTCTCATTTCACTCAAATCATAAGTAAATAAAAATTCATCATATCGTGTTAACGGTTCCCGAGTGTGAAATTCTATTTCATATTTAGACCGTGTCCCCGATTTATTCCATATGAAATGATAAGACCATAATTTTCGTTTCTGATTATTAAAGAATGTAACCGTTTTGATTTGGCCTTTATGATTAAATCTGACTTCATAATATTCCCTGCCATCTAATTGATCCCGGGTTAGACCATCTGCAAGGTCCCGTTTTCTCGGATCCCAATAACCGTAATAGAGTTTCAGTCCGGATAGTTTGCTCTGTTTCGTTTTTTCAGGGAAGTATTCAACATTAATCAATTTGCCCTGTGGCGTATATGTTGATTTAAAATATGCTTTCCCTTTTATATCTTTTTCAGAAGATTCTTTATCCAAAATTTCTGATCTCTGAATATCCGTTGGGAAATACTTAACAAGTGTATCCTGTTCCTGTCCAATCAAAACATAAACGGATAGTAATATTAATACCCGCTTAAACATACGCCCAAACAAGAATAGACACGAGAGCGATTATCATGCCGAAACCCAATAAAGTTCCGGAACTGATACTCTTATAATATGCATCCACATCCTGGCCAAGATTTTTATATGTCATGGTGACTTTTACGATTTCACCTGTTTCAACTAAAACATCCTGTGTCCCTAAACGTACAATGTCATTTGATACTTTTCGGGTATCAAGGTTGGAATCACTTATATCGGGGAAAAAACTGACTTTATGCCAGCCGGGCATAACATCCACTTGACTGGACAATGGGGTATAACCAATTAAATGGCCGTCTATATATATAGGAATATCCTGTGTATCACAAACGATTGACAGGGCTGTTCTGTTTTGAGCTGCCAAAAATGAAGTTAGTGTTATACAAATTAACAGCCGGATTAAATAAATGTTCTTCAGTTTATATACTCCTGTAGTCGTTTGCACACTACTAATTTATTCAAAATTATTTTGTACGACAACCATCCCTGGTTGTCGAATTAATACCTTTTTAATCAAAGCTCTCCTATTTCAGTCAAGCAAGATGCTTGACCTACATATTTAGCAAGAATCACTTGTTGGTTTGATAAATCAAAAGAAGCTGCTTATGAAGTTGTCTTTCTTCAAGAACTATATCATTGGTATCTTGCCCCGCCGCTTCCAGCTCACGGATTTTGAGCCTTGCCTGTTCAATTTTATCTTTGATTGGCTGGGCCTTAAGGGTGATTAGGCATTCTTGAATAACGGATTGAGGATCATCAATATTTTGTTCAACCATTAAAATTGAAGCTATTTTATCCCGTTCAATTTTATCTTCGAATTGTTCCAGAATAACGGCTGTAGAATCAACATCGTATTCAAGAAATAATGAAGCAGCTTTATTCAAAAGAGGTTCTGACATGAGATCTAAATGATCTTTCACCAATTGCTTCACTTCACTGAAGGATGACACCAAGGTTGTTAATATTTCAACCTGGGCTTTTTGAGCAACGGTTGTAAATAGGTTTGTTTGCGTTGATGTTGGTTCATCCGGGGGAGGCAATCGTTTCCGGCTGGCGGCCTCTTTCAATTTCCTAATCAATTCCTGCTCGTTTATTTTCAGTTCATTGGCAAGAGTCTGCAATAAATCATCCCTGATGATACTATCTCGTATTTCAGCTAATTCAGCTAATATTTCTTTCACAAGGTTTGATCGTTCAACAGCCGGTAAATTTTTTGCATCTGTGACTTGTAAATGATACTTCAATAATGGTAATGCACCAGAAATTCCTTCCTGTACTGTCTTGACTCCATCTTTTCTCATCCAATCATCAGGATCCAAATTTTCCGGAACAGATACAATCAATGCATCAATACTATTTTGTAATAAGGAATATCCGGCTCGCAATGCAGCTTTTTTCCCTGCTTCATCACCGTCATAGGTTAAATATACTTTTTGAGTAATTTTTCCTATTTGCAGCGCATGGCGATCGGTAAAAGCCGTTCCCGATACAGCTAAAACATTTTGGATTCCCCCCTGATACATTTGTAAAAAATCCATGTATCCTTCAACGAGCACAGCTGCATTCTCACTGCGAACATCCGGAGCTGTTTTGTGATACCCATAAAAAACTTCACTTTTATGGTAAAGCGGGGTTTCCGGTGAATTCATGTACTTGGCAGGATCATCGCTCTCAAATACCCTGCCGCCGAAAGCAATCACTTTGCTGGAACGGTTCATGATTGGAAACATAATTCGTGAACGAAAGCGATCCACGGGACCCTGCTTTCCTTTACCAAATAATCCGGATTTATCAATGGCTTCCCTGGTAAACCCTTTTCCCCGAACCGTTTCTGTTAAATAATCCCATGATCCATGGGCAAATCCGACCCTGAACGTTTTGATCGTTTTATCTGAAAGGCCTCTGTTTATTAAATACTCTAAAGCTGCATTTCCTCTATCGGAAAAGAGGTTTTTTTGATAAAGATTTGCTGCTATTTCATGTATCTCATACAATTGGGTAAACAATCGCTTCGTCCCCGAATCTCCGGTTAACTCAACTTCGATGCCATAGCGACGACCTAATTGCTGGACAGCTTCAACAAAGGATAGGTTTTCGTGCTCCATAATAAAATTGAAAACGCTCCCACCGGCGCCGCAGCCAAAGCAATGATAAATTTCTTTTTCAGGAGCTACGCTAAACGAAGGTGTTCGTTCATGGTGAAAAGGGCATAATCCAAAATAATTTCGTCCTCGCTTTTTGAGATTTACATATTGGGAAATGACGTCCAAAATATCAGATGCATGTCGAATGCGGTCTATGGTCTCCTGGCTGATACGAGCCATTATTCTTCTACCTTTTCCATTAATTTTTGAATAGAGAGCTTACCTTTTTGTACCGGATCTTGGAAATTAAAAAAATTAATTAGCGAATTTCGCATCGCCGTTAAAGAGGAGGCAATAATGGATTGTTCGTAAATGATTTTAGACCATTTGTTGTTCGGGGCAATTTCCACAGCCCATAAGAATATCATAACCACCAATGCAGCCTTGAATGCACCGAAAAGAAAACCCATCGCCCTGTTAATTAATTTGGTGCTTTTTGACAATAACAGCAAATGTATAAACCGAGTAAGTATACGCATGACTAAAAGAACCGCGCCAAAAATAAGGAAATAACTAAAAACCATAACCACCCATGGATTTATATCTATTTTATTTAACGCAATGCTGGAAAGTGTTGCATAATAGCTCCATGCAAAAGTTGAAGAAACAATGAGCCCAATCAAACGCCCAAGTTCTTCCACCAAGCCCCGTTTATACCCGATTGCACCCATTGCTATAATGAGCATAATTATTAAAATGTCAAGGAAGAGAATCATAATTCGACCTTCGTTAATCGGTTAGGATGCTCGTAAAAAGGAAAACGGTAAAGAAGCGCGTTTTAATATCTTTCACGTCTGCTATCCTTGAATTTAGTCCATGTTTTTGCAAGATTATAAACCTGACGAGAAGTTTTGTCATAACCATCAATTAATTTTTCTAAATCAACACCATTCATTCTTTTAAGATACAAATCACGACACATTTCTAAACCGACAATTGTTTCATTGCTTTCTGCCATTGCATCATCTAAATACTTTTGAAAACCAAATTTCTGATGTCTTTTTGAATACCCTTCCGCAATAAGTCTTGGAACAGCTTTGGTTGAACGACGCAGTTGGTCTGATAAATCATATTTCTCTTCAACGGGTAATTTGGGAATCAGGTTTTTATGAATAAAGATACAATTTGTATAAGATTCCTGATATACTTCCAAATCTCGAAATGATTTAATACTCATAATTTTCGTTTGTCGTTCATCGGTTAAGAGGCTCGAAAAAACAACTACGAGCTTCGTAACCGTTAAACGCCTAACAAAGTTTTTCCTTTACCAAAGACTGTGCCAGCTTACCATCAGCCTGACCTGCAGAACGCTTCATAATCTCTGGCATGACCTTGCCAATATCTGCCATTGATGAAGCCCCGGTTTCGGCAATTATATCATCAATCATTTTTCCCAAATCGTCAGCGCTCATCATTTGAGGTAAATATGTTTCTAAAATTTCTACTTCTGCTTTTTCTATAGCCAACAGGTCGTCACGTCCGGCTTTTTCATACATTTCTATGGATTCATTGCGCTGTTTAACCATCGTTTTGAGAACCTGCAATTCTTCTTGCTCACTCAATGCTTCCCGTTTTTCAATTTTCTTGTCTTTCAACTTGGATAATGCAGTGCGCAAAGCAACCACTTTTTCCTTTTCACCGCTTTTCATGGATGCATACATTTCTTTTTGTATCGTTTCAAATAAATTCATTTTTACTCCTGATTTGTGGATGATAAATATTTAATACGTAAAACGTAAAGGGCTATTCCGACAAATTAATGACCGGTTAGGACATAATTACGTTTTAAATATTTACGTTGTTTACGCATTATCAATTCGTTTCATGGCTAATAACAAACTGTCTTTATCTGTTTCGAAACCAATGAAGCGCCTGCCTAATTGTTTCACCGCTACCCCGACACTTCCCTGACGCATAAAAGGGTCTACAACCCAACCTAATTTATAACTGCTGACCTCTAGAATTTTACTTAACAACATTTCAGGGAGATCGTTGAAATATTCTTCTTTGGCGGAATTATAATATTCCATCCACAAATTAGAGGCGTTTTTCACTTTGCTCAACCCTCCGGAGATTGGCTCAGTTTCATTTACATCATTATTAAAGATAAATGCGTTTGTTCTGGTTGCAAACCAAATATCACCTAATTCATTATCCCATGTTTTAGATTTACCTTTGTCTTTTGTTTTTCTGTTTCGCCATGTAATTCGTGTCTGTATTTTTAAATGGTCACTTAAGATCGAATGATACATTCCGGAAAAACGCCAGCCGCACAGTAAATACAGCGAGCCTGTTTTTTTCAATACTCGCTGACTCTCCATTACCCATTGATTACTCCATTGATAATACTCCTGGATTGTCATTCGTTCTCCCTGGGTTCCAATATCCCTCCACGGACTTTCCGGAGGAGCAGTCAGGATTAGATCAATCGATTCATCCGGTAATCTCTTTAGACCGTCCAACGCATCAGCCCAAAAGACACCCTCTTCTATTGTATCAATAGTTGTGGATATTTCTTCAGCGCTGCGAATCGCCGATAAATACCGATTTAAATCATCTACCGTCAATCCGGGAGAAGCCTCCAACGGATTGGTAAAAAGAGGATTTAGTTGTTCTTTTTCGGTTCCAGTCATGCGAAAATTTACATGTTTCAGCGCTCAAATAAACATGGATTCCATTAAAGAAGGCTATGCAAAGCCTTCTAAAAGAGTTGTTGATATTAATAACTACCTATAGCAATTTTACTATAATGAGTCCAATCCGAAAAGGTTCAATTGGGATAAATCCCATTTTATTGCGATGTTCACTCCCCGCCATAAATGACGGGGTAAGTTTCAAATATTTAGCAAGATACGGAAAGTCACTTACCCTGTCCTTTAGGGCAGGGGTTAAAGCGAAAAAACAAAATTTAGGGGTTTTAACCCCTTTCTGGAATGAACTCTATATTGTATAAACCTAAAGTATTATTTATTTGCACTGGTAATTCATGCCGTTCCCAGATTGCTGAGGGTCTTCTCAGAGATAAAGCCGGTGATATTTTCGATGTGTTCAGTGCGGGCAGTCATCCCTCCCGTGTCCACCCAGTGGCAATTAATGTTATGGAAGAATGGGGGATTGATATTTCCAACCACACATCTGATTCCATCGATCTTTACCTGGATAAAGGTATTAATGTTGTTATTACAGTATGCGACCACGCCAACAAGGTTTGCCCAACGTTCCCCGGAGATGTGGAACGATTGCATTGGAGTATTGAAGATCCTTTCTCCGGCTGGGATTTCAACAATGAATCCCTGGATACGTTTCGAGAAACGAGAACGATTATTAATAATCGGATTGATGAATTTGTAAAGAGTAGGAAAAATTTATAGTTAAAATTTTTATTAATATTCCATTTTCTTTTAACAATCGACATACGATTTAATTACAAATTCAGTCTGTATGTCTCAAAACTTAAATTAACAGACGTAGAATTTGAATTGTTCTAAAACAGTTGATTTCTCTATGACTGAATCGTAAAATATATCAGTATTTTTTATACTACCATCTAATAAAGGGAGTTTTTTATGAAAAAACATATCCTAAAATCATTTGTTATTTCTTTGGTTGGACTGTTTTTGTTTTCTACTATTCTTTATTCTCAACAAACAGATATTCCATTAGATAGAGATTTCATTTTCAAAGATACTCAACCATCTTCTGAAAGTGATTTCTTTTCAGAAACCCAAAGTCCTGATAAAGTTCTAAAGACTTATGATGAGAACTGGAGGTTGATTGAGGAAATAGATCAAAATTGGGTTGATAATAACTGGATGAATGATTTGAAATATACTTATACCTATGATGATAACAATAATTGGATTGAAATATTAGGACACCTTTGGGTTAATAATAATGAATGGGTGATTATTGTAAAAATTACTTTTACCTATGATGATAACAATAATCCGATTGAAATGTTAGGACAAAGTTGGGTTGATAATGAATGGGTGAATATTCTAAAATCTACTTATACCTATGATGATAACAATAATTGGATTGAATATTTATTACAACTTTGGGTTGATAATGACTGGGTGAATTCTTCAAAAATTACCTACACTTATGATGATAACAATAATCGGATTGAATCGTTAGAACAACGTTGGGTTAATAATAATGAATGGGTGAATATTCTAAAATCTACTTATACCTATGATGATAACAATAATTGGATTGAATATTTATTACAACTTTGGGTTGATAATGACTGGGTGAATTCTTCAAAAATTACCTACACTTA
>CAJVYU010000004.1 GCA_913009735.1 uncultured Fidelibacterota bacterium | reverse complement strand
TATTAACAAAGGCAGGAAGTCTGATTTAGACTGGGAAATCAGCACCATCGTTCTTAACTCAACGCTCCTTCGTGCTTTAGGCGTCTGGTGGACTGTGTATCAGGTTACTTTTCTTATTAAATATTTTCAAAGATATATTGATAACCCAATCTTAACTCCAGAGGAAAAATTAAATGTCGGTCCTTTGGTTATTTCATCTCTAATATTGTACGAACCAGAGGAGGAGACGAATTTTAAATATTGACTAATGTATTTGTAACCTGCTGAAATTGTCGATCTATATTCAGCTAATAAGCTCATATTCTTTTTAATTAACCATTCAACACCAATTACACCACCATATCCAATATTAATATATTTTGATAAATACTTGTTACTGCTATCAAATTCCGTTTTTGGTTTAATATTACGTTCGGTATAACTAAATCCTAATGTCGGGCCTGCACCACTATAGAAGAAGAAGCCTTTTTTCAGTGATTCATATTTTATCTGTTGAACGGAAATTGACAAGGCAAAACTATACTCATTACGGGTGAATGAATAATCGGTGGTGTCATATGTGGAATCATAAGAACTGTATCTGAGTTCATCATGCGAACCATCGCCGTTCCACAATTTAGAGGAAATAGAAACTCCAATTCTACGTGCTTTTTCGGATGTTAATTGTTCTTGGTATGAGATCAACGATCCTTGGAACGGATCTAAGGAAAGGAGCGAGTTAACTCGAAATTGTAGAGCTTTTGTACCTTTTATGAAAGGGTAACCCTTTGTAGTATCGGGATTTTCCGCATGTAAAACATTTACGTAAAGCAAACATGAAAATATCAATAATAAACTATTAAACCTCATATGTATATCCTTTCATTATTATTTTAAATAAACAACCGAACTTGTATTTAATCCGCCTAATTTACATTAAAACATTAGATACTTGCATTTACGGGGAAAATCGGGAAACGTTCATTTTCTTTCAGAGCACTTGGATACATAGTATTTAAATCCTAGAGGACTTTGCAAAATCTATTGCACAAATTAAAAAGTCTAAAATTCGCCTGCTTTTCGTTAGAAAACTTGTCCATAGCCCCGCTATTGACTACGTTTCCTGCCTTAATCAGGCAAATTTTACATCTTTTTTCTTCACACATCAGGTTTTGCAAAGCCCTCTCCTAACAAAATTGGTAAATAAGTTCATAATCAAAATTTTAATTACCTTTAGAAGGTGGGAAATATGACCATGAGAAAACCATAAAATTTTTACATACCACCTTCTAAAGGTGATATTAACAAAGGCAGGTCGACTAATTCAGGCAATTCATAGAGAATAAACTAAACCTATTTTGAAAGCGCTCCTTGTCAGATCAAACCAATAATCATTTTTACCAATTTGTCGAATTCCTTGAATTCCAGTCAGGATTTTGAATGAACCGTAGATGTCATAAGTTAAATTCAAACCAACTTCAACTGTGTTCAAATTTGTAGAGTATTCATTCCCCAATTGACCACCATAATCTAATCCACCAACAGGCATTCCCTTAACAAAATTATGTGCAAGTCCAAAATATAGATTAGTTTTTACATTCAAATATTTTGGAAGTAGGGAGCTTATCATACCGAAACGACCACCAATGATAATTGAACTATTGGAGTAGGTTGTAGCATCCATAATTTCAAAGGGCTTTGATACGCCATCATCCCAAAATGCAAGATATAGAGACGAGTAATTTTCACCACTGTTAAATTCACGACCAACTTCTACTTCATAGTAATCTGTAAACAGATATCCTTCATATACGTGATTATCGTTAAAAAAAGTTCTGATTGATCCGTAACTCAAAGAGACAATTAAATCATCGACGATTCCTTCAGCGGCCGTTATAGATGACAGTAATAGACTAATCAATAATATTCTCATTTTTTATCTCCACCTAATTTACATAAATACATTAGATACCTGCATTTACTGGGAAAACGCGGAAAATTTCATATTATATACGCAATCAAATCAACAGGTTTTGCACAACCCACTAATAGTATATTCGTTAAATTCCGCCCCTAAAAATTTATGAGTACACCCACTAAACGCGTCGCATTCCATACGTTGGGATGTAAACTGAACTTCTCGGAGACCGCCACCATCTCTCGTGACTTTATTCGTCATGGATTTGAAAAGGTGAATTACCGGGATGAAGCGGATATTTACGTTTTTAATACCTGTTCTGTTACTGAAAACGCGGATAAAGAGGCACGGAAACTCATTCGTTCTGCCAAGCGGCGAAACCCTGCTTCATCCATTGCTGTGATTGGATGTTACGCCCAGCTGATGCCCAATGATATTGCCGCCATTGATGGTGTGGATCTGGTGCTTGGGGCTGAAGAAAAATTCAATTTACTTGACCATTTGTCCACGGTGGAAACCAATGGTTCTGCCAAAGTGATTCAGTCTGACATAGACCATGTTCATACATTCAAACCCTCCTTTTCATCCGGTGAGCGGACAAGATCATTCTTAAAAATCCAGGACGGCTGTGATTATACCTGCTCCTTCTGTACAATCCCACTGGCCCGGGGCGGGAACAGAAGCGATACCATTGCCAACACCATGAAAACAGCCCGGGAAGTCACCCTAACCGATGCACGAGAAATTGTGCTTACCGGTATTAATATCGGTGATTTTGGTAAAGGTGATGATGAAACATTTTTCCAACTTATTCAACAATTGGACAAATTAGAGAATATTGACCGTATTCGTATTTCATCTATTGAGCCCAATTTATTGACTGATGAGATCATTGGGTTCTGTGCCACTTCACAAAAATTCATGCCTCATTTTCATGTGCCCCTGCAATCGGGATCGGATAAAATTTTAAGTGCCATGCGCCGAAGATATAAGCGGGGATTGTTTGAAGATCGAATCGCAAAGATTAAAAAAACCATTCCTGATGCCTGTGTTGGTGTAGATGTAATTGTGGGTTTCCCCGGAGAGACTGAAGACGATTTTCTGGAAACGTATACTTTTCTAAATGAATTGGATATTTCCTATCTCCATGTTTTTACTTACTCGGAACGACCCAATACGGACGCCATTGCAATAAATGCAGTCGTACCCAAAACAGTGAGGGCAAAACGCAGCAAAATGCTTCATATTCTTTCAGATAAAAAACAGCGGTATTTTCATGAACAATTTATTGGAAAAACTCGCCGGGTATTATTTGAAACAATGAAAAACGGTAAAATTCTTGGGCATACCGACAACTATATCCAAGTCCAGGTTGAAGGAGAAATTAATTTCATCAATACAATTGAAAATGTCGCACTTATTGATATTCATGGTTCAGTCGTTAATGGTCAATTATTAACACCAGCTTTTGAGCAATAGCAAGACTTGAGTTAAGAATCCGCCAGTTGGCGGAGGGTTGACTTAAGAATTGCGGTAAGAAAATTTAAATATGAACACTCTGTACTCTTGGCGGTAAACCAATAAATGATTCGACTTGAAAACATCTCAAAATCCTTTCCGGATGGAGATTTATTTAATAACGTAAATTTTTTCATCAGGCGCGGTATGCGAGTGGGGTTGGTAGGACCCAATGGTTCCGGAAAAACGACTTTGCTTAAAATCATGCTGAAAAAAGAATCCCCGGATTCCGGAAATGTGCAGATTGAAAAATCGACGACTATCGGATATCTTCCGCAAGATATCGTAATCAAAACCAACCTCTCCATCCTGGAAGAAGTGTTATCGGCTTACCCTGAAGTGGGTGATCTGGAAGGGAAGATTCTTTCCATAACCGAACAAATCGCCAATGACCCGGAAAACACAACGTTGATAGACAAACTGGGCAATATGCAAAATCGTTTTGATTCATTGGGTGGCTGGAATTTGGAAGATAGAGCAAAAAAAATTCTGAGTGGTCTTGGGTTCAAGGAAGAACAATTTTCAGAAACGATGGATGTGTTTAGTGGCGGTTGGCGAATGCGCGTTGCCCTGGCGAAGATATTGCTGCAGGAACCGGAAATCTTATTTCTCGATGAACCCACGAATCATCTGGATTTGGAAGCAACGATCTGGCTGGAATCCTTTTTATCCAATTGGAAAGGCGGGTTGGTTATGATCAGTCACGATCGCACATTTTTAGACTGGTCTGTGAATCAGATTCTAGAAATTGACATGAAAAAGATCAACTTATTCCATGGGAATTATTCTCGTTATAAAGAAGAAAAAGCCCTGCGGATGGAACAACATCGAGCGGCATATCGGAATCAGCAAAAGCAGATAAAAGAAATCGAACGATTTATTGAACGATTTAGAGCCAAGAACACCAAGGCTTCCCAGGTTCAGAGCCGAGTAAAGATGATTGAAAAAATGGAAAAGATTGAAGCACCCACGGAACAAAACCATGCCATGAATCTAATTTTACCCCAGCCAAGCCGATCCCCAATAAATATGGCATCCTGCCGAAATGTGAGTAAACATTATGGCGATATTGAAGTTTTTAATGATATGAATCTGTCTGTGGAACGTGGACAAAAAATCGGACTGGTGGGTCATAACGGTGCGGGGAAATCAACTTTGCTCAAATTGTTGGCTGGAGTAGAAGATGTAACCAGCGGAGCGATCCGCACCGGTGCCAATGTGACCAAAGCCTATTATGCCCAGCATCAGTTGGAAATCTTGGATCCGGATGAAACTGTTTATGAGTCCATTGCAAAAGTGAGCTCGGGATGGAGCGAAAGGGAGATTCGCACCTATTTGGGTAGTTTTTTATTTTCCGGTGATGAAATCGAAAAATTGGTAAAAGTTCTTTCCGGTGGGGAAAAAGCTCGAGTTGCTTTAGCACGGATGCTGGTCGAACCGGCTCATTTACTCTTGCTGGACGAACCCACAAATCACTTGGATATGGTTACCCGGAATATCGTTGAAAGAGCCTTGATTCAATTTACAGGTTCCATCGTCTGCATTTCACATGATCGTCATTTTTTGAATAATATCACTAATCTGACCTGTGAAGTGGGCCATGGCGGAATTCGGTTGTTTGAAGGAAACTATGAGTATTATGATTGGAAGATAAAGGAAGAAAAATCAAATCAGCCCGTTGAGAAAAAAACAAAATTACCTTCAAAAAATAAACTGGATTATCTGGAACGGAAAAAAATCCGTAACCGATTGGCATGGTTAGAGAAACGGTTCAAAATAATTGAAGCGAACCTGGAAAAAGAACGAACTATTACTCAAAACCCCGACTATGCCGATGATTATGAAGCGCTTCAGAAAGCGTTGGAAAATATGAATACGTTAGAAAATGAGTATCTGGAATTGATGGAAGAGCAGGAAAGACTGATAGTGGATTAGTAGAATATTGAATTCCTAATCTAAAGCCAAAATTCTATTATTTTAGAAAGAAACTTTTCTACTGTAATTCCTTGATTTCCTATTATCAGAACTTTATTTGGTTTAAACTGATCTGAAAATTTTTTCAGACCGGATAAACTTGATTTTTGTAATCCGCTTTTTACTTCTATGGCAATCAGGGACTGATTTTGTTTTATTATGAAATCAACTTCCTGATTTATATGCCTCCAATAATAAACGTCGAAATGATGTTGAGTTGCATTGTTGATTAGATGCGCTCCAATAGCAGATTCCACCAACCTTCCCCAAAAAACTGAATCTTCTTTTGCTGAATCCAAATCATAATTGGAAACGGCTGTCATTAAACCTGTATTCATAACATTCAATTTTGGACTTGATCCTCGCCTGCGAACCTGTTCTCCGGCATATTTTTTAATCTCCATTACCATTCCTGCACCAGACAATAAATATAAATAATGAGCCAAAGTTGTTGTATTGCCTGCATCCTGGAGTTGGCCCAGCATTTTTGTGTAAGACAATATTTGCCCGGAATATTCACAGCCAAGAAAAAAGACTCTTCGGAGTAAAGCCGGTTTATCCACCCGATTCATCAACAAAATATCTCTGGATATGGTGGTTTCAATCAGCGCATCATTGATATAATTTTTCCATCTTTGATGAGAGTGGATAAATTCTGCCGCTCCGGGATATCCGCCATAAAAAATGAATTCTTCGAGAGAAAAATTAAACGCTTCTTTCATTTCCGTATAGGACCAATGGGTTACTGGAATGATTTCAAATCTGCCAGCCAGACTTTCGGTGAGTCCTTTTTGAATTAATAATGGTGCCGATCCAAGCAATACAATTTTTAATCCAATTTGATTTTTTGTGTCTTCGTCCCACAATTTTTTTATCGTTTCTGACCAATGGGGTAGTTTTTGAATTTCGTCCAGGACCAAAATGCCTGTTCGTTTTTTTGACTCCGAAATTAACGATCGCGCTATTTCCCATTGTTGCTCAATCCAGATTTCGTTCTGTAAAGACGGCTGGTCAGCTGAAATGTAATGCGTGGGTACAGTTATTTCATCCAACATCTGATTCGCAAGTGTTGTTTTGCCTGTTTGACGTGGACCTGCAAGAACCTGAATAAATTTCCGGGGTTCTTTCATTCGTGAAAGCAGTTGTTTATGGATTGATCGTTTGTACATATTGCTCAATACATTGAGTAAAATAACTCAATACGTTGAGTAAATGTAATAATCCGGTATTATATAGGCAAAGGAATTAGGATAAGGAATGAAAGAATCCAAAGGGAAAATGAATATTTAGAATCGGTGGAAGAAAAGCAGATTCTTCAGACTAAAAATCTACCTTATAAGTTTAAATTATCGCACCCATAAATCAATAAAAAGAAGGATAAACCAATTGAACAATCATCCATTTGTAGGGCTTGCCGGAAATATTGGCGTAGGAAAAACGACCTTTACGGAAATTATTTCAACAAATCTGGGGTGGACGCCTTATTACGAGTCAGTGGATGACAATCCATATCTGGGAGATTTTTATGGTGATATGTCCCGGTGGAGTTTTAATCTACAAATATACTTTTTGCATAAACGTTTTCAGTCACATTTTGAAATGAGTAAGTCAAACGGGGGCGTAATCCAAGATAGAACAATTTATGAAGACGTTGAAATTTTTGCCCGAAACTTATTCAAAATGAATTTTATGGACGATCGGGATTGGACAAACTACAGAGATCTTTTCAAAGTTATGACTTCCTATCTCCGGAAACCGGATTTGATTGTGTATTTAAAAGCGTCTACAGATACATTATTGACACGAATAGCTGGGCGTTCCCGGGATTACGAAAAAACCATCGATCCGGAATATTTACACAGCCTGAATGTTGCTTACAACCGTTGGGTGGAATCCATCGAGGATATTCCGGTTTTGATTGTAGAAACAGACCGGTTCAATATTTTTAAAGATAAGGAAAAATTGGATTCGATCCTGAAAGAAATGAAGGAAATATTGTCATGAAAAAATATATCATAATAACCATTGTTCTATTTTTGTTTGCCTGCAATGATCGCGCGAATCAAAATGTTTTCGGATTAGTTATCCATGGAGGAGCCGGTACGATCACAAAGGAGAATATGAATCCTGAAAAAGAAACGGCCTATTTAAACAAATTGACCGAAGCATTAAAAACCGGTTATAAAATTTTGGACAAAGGCGGATCAAGCATAGATGCAGTGGAAGCCACCATAAGAATCATGGAAGATTCACCACTATTTAATGCTGGTAAAGGAGCTGTTTTTACTAGCGCTGGAACCAATGAATTAGATGCTTCAATTATGGATGGAAATACAATGCAGGCTGGTGCAGTTGCAGGGGTAAAAACAGTGAAAAATCCAATTTCAGCTGCCAGGAAAGTCATGGAAGAAACATGGCATGTATTATTAGCCGGTGACGGAGCGGATGCTTTTGCCGGGGAACAAGGTTTGGATATTGTCCCCAATGTGTATTTCCAAACAGAAGAACGATTTAAATCGTTGATGAGGGCCAAAGAAAAAGAGGCTGAAAAACATGGAACCGTAGGCTGTGTGGCTCTTGACAAAAAAGGCAATTTGGCTGCAGGCACATCCACAGGTGGGCTCACTAATAAAATGTGGGGACGTGTGGGTGATTCTCCGATTATTGGCGCCGGAACATATGCCAGCAATGAAACCTGCGGTGTATCAGGAACCGGGCAAGGTGAATATTACATCCGCGGAAGCGTGGCTTATGATATCGCGGCCCAAATGGAGTATGAACAGAAAACGGTTCAGGAAGCGGCCCAATCTGTGATAGAGAAACTCACGAAACGAGGAGGCGCCGGGGGTGTGATTGCAATGGACAGAAAAGGAAATATTGCCATGCCTTTTAATACAAAAGGAATGTATCGGGGATATTATTTAAATAGTGGAGATTTGACCGTTAGGATTTATAAAGAGTAATTAGATATAGTATTTAAAAGGTCATTATTAGAATCTGATTTTCACGACGGGTAATTATTTTGACACTGCCCCTAAATACTTATCCTTGTTTTTAATTTTGCTTTCTTTGCAGCGTTTCCTTGTTTTTGGTCAGAAGTAACAAATAGTTCAGCACCCCACTCAATTGCACAGGCAATATGAATAGCATCCATGGCTCGCAATACATTTTTTTCCAATAAAGTTGTTGTAAGGCCAATCACAGCAGATGTGATATTTATTATTTCTAAATCCATCATTTCTTTGGCAAGACGATTTTTGACTATTTTATAATCATGTTTGTTCAGAGCTTTCTCACGAAGTCGTCTATTTAAAGCAGAAATAATTTCAGGATAACAAATAATGCTTAAGCCCAATTCGGTGGCGCCTATACAAATATTCTCAATTTCCTGACTGCCGGGTTCTTCCACGAATCGTTTTGTATAAGCGGAAGAGTCCAGAAAAACACGCATTTAAGCAGCTTCTCTTTCTTCCAATATTGCAGTAGATAATCCTTCACCACGAATAGCTAGTCTCAATGCTTTTTTTTTCCATGAGGGAATTTTTTTTTCTTCTATTTCAGCCGGTGAAATTTCTGCGATTAATTTCCCATGGCGTGTTAAATAAATGACTTCGCCATGTTCTACATCTGTAATCAATTTAGAGGCATTTTTTCTGAATTCAGAGAAAGGAATATGCTTCATAATAAACTCCTGTTGTTAATTAAACACAGTAGAATGTACAGTATTGTACAATATAATGTACAAATAATTTTTTTATCGTTTATTATATTCCAAAATTATTCGTATTCTTCTATGGGAGGACAAGTGCACACCAAGTTACGATCCCCATAGGCATTATCAATTCTACCCACCGCGGGCCAAAATTTTGGATCTTTAGTCCACTCTGCCGGATAAGCCGCCAATTCCCTTGAATATGGATGTGGCCAATCATCGGAAGTAACATGTTGAGCTGTGTGGGGAGCGTTTTTTAGAACATTGTTTTCTCTATCAAATTTTCCAGTTTCAACAGCAAATATTTCTTCTTTGATTTGTATTAATGCCTGGCAGAATCGATCGAGTTCTACTTTACTTTCACTCTCCGTAGGTTCAATCATCAGCGTCCCGGGTACAGGGAAGGACATTGTCGGGGCATGAAATCCATAATCCATTAACCGCTTGGCAATGTCTTCATCCGTAATGCCGCTTGATTTTCGGAATGGACGCACATCCACGATAAATTCATGACCCACCATGCCGTTTTGTCCTGTATACAAAATTTTAAAATGGTCACTTAATCTTTTAGACATGTAATTAGCGTTGAGAATAGCGACCTGTGTTGCTTTTTTTAATCCGGCTCCGCCAAGCATTTTTACATATGCCCAGGAAATCGGTAAAATGCTGGCACTTCCATAGGGAGCGGCTGATACGGCAGTAATACTTTTTTCCCCATTCGTTGAAACGATAGGATGATCCGGAAGATAGGGAGAAAGATGTTCTTTTGTAAAAATGGGTCCCATCCCCGGACCGCCACCTCCGTGTGGAATGGAAAATGTTTTATGTAAATTGATATGGCATACATCAGCGCCAAAATCAGCCGGTTTACACAAACCCACCATGGCGTTCAAATTTGCTCCGTCTAAATACACCTGCCCACCATGATCGTGGATAATTTTGCACATTTCAATAATTTTACCCTCAAATACTCCGTGTGTTGATGGGTAAGTCACCATGAAGACTGATAGGTTTTCTGAATGTATTTCAGCTTTCGTTTGTAAATCTTTAAGATCAATATTGCCGCCGTCATCGCATTTAACAACGACGACGTTCAACCCATTCATGACCGCGCTGGCAGGATTCGTACCGTGGGCAGACGCAGGAATCAGACAAATATTTCGATGATTGTTTCCATTCTCTCTGTGATAAGCTGAAATAACCTTTAGACCTGTAAACTCGCCTTGAGCTCCAGAATTTGGTTGGAAAGAATATCCTGTAAAACCTGTCATTTCACACAACCATTCACCCAATTCCGCAATTAACTGTGTATATCCTTCTGCGTGCTCTGCTGGAGCAAAAGGGTGAATGTTTGCAAATTCAGGCCAGGTAATGCCCATCATTTCTGTTGTAGCATTGAGCTTCATGGTGCAGGAGCCCAGCGGAATCATGCTTATTGCCAGCGAAAGGTCTTTTTGCTGCAGTTTATATATATACCTGAGCATTTCTGTTTCAGAATGATAAGAGTTAAAAACAGGATGATCTAAATAAGATGATATCCTCTTCAAGTTATCCGGGATTGATTCGCCAACATTAGGAACAGGCTTCGCATTAAAAATACGTAGTAAATCATTTACATCTTCAAGGGATGTCGTTTCGTCAAGGGTAACGCCAAATGATCCATCACCATAATTACGTAATAACATTCCGGATGACTCAGCTTTTTCATCTATGTCGGCATCGGCTTTGAATCGGACTGTATCAAAGAAAGTGTCATGTAAGAACTCGTAACCTGATTTTGTAAGTGACTGTGCAAGATATGCGGTCAAATAGTTAATGCGATCTGCAATGCGTTTAATCCCCTGAGGTCCATGGTATACTGCATACATGCCGGACATAATTGCCAAAAGGACTTGTGCTGTGCAAATATTTGATGTTGCGCGATCTCTTCGGATATGCTGTTCCCGGGTTTGCAGCGCCATTCGTAAAGCAGGATTGCCATGAACATCAATCGAAACGCCGATCATTCTTCCCGGGACTTTCCGTTCATATTTTTTGTGGGTAGCAAAAAAAGCTGCATGGGGGCCACCATAACCCATGGGAACACCAAACCGCTGGGCACTGCCAATGACGATGTCTGCACCCCATTCACCAGGAGGTTTTAAAATGGCCAGACTGATTAAATCAGCGGCAACGGCTACTAAAATTCCATTTTTATGAGCCTTATCACACACGTCTGCATAATCATTGATTTTACCATCAGATGTTGGATATTGGACCAAAATCCCCAGAGTATTCTCATCGGTTACAAATTTGTTTTCATCCGTAACAATGAGTTTAATACCCATAGGTTCTGCCCGTGTTTTTAGTACATCAATTGTTTGCGGATGGCAGGATGAAGAAACATAAAAACAATTTCTTTTTGGATTAATCCTGGCTATCATTGCCATGGCTTCTGCGGCGGCTGTTGCTTCGTCTAATAAAGACGCATTGGCTATTTCCATCCCCGTTATATCACACACCATGGTTTGAAAATTCAAGAGCGCTTCTAACCTGCCCTGACTGATTTCAGCTTGGTAGGGAGTGTATTGAGTATACCAACCGGGATTTTCAAGAATGTTTCTCAATATTACCGGGGGTGTGATTGTGCCTGTATATCCCATACCAATATATGATCGTCGCACAGTGTTTTTCTCAGCGATGCTTTTTAACAATTTAATCGCGCTGAACTCGTCTGCCGGCTCACCGATGTTTAGTAAACTATCGTCCAATATTTCAGCCGGGACCGTTTTTTGAACAAGTTCATCCAATGAAGAAATACCAAGCGTTTCAAGCATGGCTTTGATTTCATCTTCGTTCGGACCGATGTGCCGGGAAGTGAAATCGTCTGTGGGGGGTAAATATTTTGTCATTAATAGTTCAATTCTAGACATGAAATTAATTAAACAATTTATGGTAATTTATTCTAAACATTCGAAAGGATATTAAGAGACCTATGCAAAACCTATAGCACAAATTAAAAAGTCTAAAATTCCGTTTGCCAGCTGGCGGATTGGAAAACTTATACATAGCTGTGCTATTAATTGCGTTTCCCGCCTTCCCGCCTGCCACAATTATAATAAAAAGAATGGGGCGCCCGCCTGCCACTTCAAAATTATTTATATTGGGGCCGGCAGGGGCAGAAACCAGACAAATTATAACTATTTTTCTTTACACTTAAAATTTCGCAAAGGTCTCTATATAGTAATTCGCGGGAAATAGTCATGGTATTAAAATCAATAAATCCTGTGAATGGCGAATAAATAGTAGTCTATCAGAATATAAATCATTATAGAAGAACAGATGAACGATCGTTAGATCGAACCGGAAACGAAATAGTGATATTTTATATTCCAGAAACGGAATAACTCGGTTGGCAATCGAATGAGGAATATCTTTTTTATCAAAAAGGGCTCCATTTGGAACCCTTTTTAATGAATAAAAATGTTAACGAATACTTTTTATTTTTCTTGAGACCTTTTTTCCATGTACTCATCAAGAGCTGTATTTAATTCTTGAAGTGCTTCTATAGGTAGTGTTTTTAAATTCGCTTCAATTTGATTGATATACATCTGCATAGTTCTTGTATTTCCTTTGACTTCGGAAATGTCCTTAACCAGCTTAGCGGAAAGCATTCCCAGCGTAACATTGGAACTATCCACGGATTCTGCTAAAGCATTCACTCTTTTTTCCTGTTCGGCTAATAGATTTTCAAGATTATTTAATGCAGCCCTATCATCTTTCAATAGCGAATTCAGGATTTCATCCAGGTCTTTCTTGATCAGTTGAACTAATTCTTCTTTCTGGCTTATAGCAGCAGACTGAACATATTCTACCGTTGCTAAATTAAATTTAGCCGCTTTTCCTTCCTTCGGGATAAAAGATAAAGTTGTACAAGATAAACTGAAAAATAATACTACAAATGGACTGTATTTAAGTAACGTTTTCATGTTAACTCTCTCCGTTATTGGTTTGGATTTTTACACTTTCATGGTTAATAAATATGAAAACCATAATATAGTGTCTGGAATATAGTGCCAAAGTAAGAATTTTTGTATAAATACATTTACAGTAACTGGCGTCAATAACCGGAATTCATTTTGAAACCCATTTTATTTATTTCCTCAATCCATCCACATGCTTAAAGACCCTAATTTTGCTCATTCGGTTTTGACATAATGCATTTTCCACTGGTTTTACGGGTATTAACCGTCAATGTTGTTGCTCGTAAAATGTGTATTGATCTGAACGTTCCTTTTTTGTAAATAATCTAAAATATAATGTGTACATCCTTTTTTTTGTCCAACAATTTCAGGCGGGAACACACCGGGATCTGTCCACATTCTTTTCAGAAGTATATTTACCGTTGCTGTTGCGGTATAGCCTGTCGTTCTGGACATAGAAGATGTTTTTGTTTCCGGGTCATATTCATCATATAAGTGATATTTGACTTCCTGTCTTTCTTCACCAATCGTTCCTTTTATAATGATATCCATAATCGTGAATTCAGGTTCATTATTTTCCAACTGCCAATCTTTGATTAATTTTTTAGATGTTTCTTCGATTTTGGTGTCGTCAAACAATCCTTGCTCACGAAAACTTTTCATGAGTTCAGCATGGCCGGGATACCGAATGGTTTTTTCTTTCATATTGGGAATGTGTTTCATCGTTGTGAGGATGGAACGTAATCCGTCCGTATTAAACGCCTCTAAATTGCCGGTTTCTTCAAAGTTGATTAATTCTATTTCAGACAAAGCTGGTTTTATAATCAACTCACTATTTATCATCATCCTGGCAGGACGAGTGTATTCTTCGATCACATCAACGGGGGAAAAAGGAGCTTTATAATTAAATGGTGGGACAGGATTTTTTGGTAGTCCACCCACATAATATTCAAAGGATTGAATTTTCATTTGGGTATTGTGATAACCCAAAAGGTAGTTTGGAATTCCAGGGGCAACCCCGGCATCTATAATGACAGAAATACCGGCTTTTTCTGCCAGTGGGGATAGTTCCAGTATATTTTCAGGTGAAAATGAAATGTCAACAATATTTTTCCTTGCGCTGATAGCTGTTTTCAATGTTTGGTAGCCTAAATGGCCAGGAACACCAATTAATATAATATCAGCTGGTTCAAGCCATTTTAACAGTAATTTTTCATCGGTAATATCCAATTGTTTGGTGATGATACTGGAATGACGTTTTTGTACTGCTGAAAGACTATCCGGATAATAATCCGCTAATTGAACTTGATTATTATTAGCCAGATCCAACGCCATCGTGGAGCCTACCATACCGGCTCCTATTTGATATATTTTAGCCATCAATACACAAATCTAGTAAAATTATATGAAACAACTTTTGCCGGAATAGTTTTTAATCTTGATTTCCACAGTTTCAATTCTTTGTAAAGATTCTCTTCAGAAAGAACCCCCATATTCTTGCTTTTCAAATTACTTTCATAGCGGCTTCCACTACTGGGTGTAAAACGGGAAAGATAAATGATGTCTGTGTTATCCAACGGCAATTCCTTAATTAATTTTAACGATTGTTCTCGATGCTCATCTTTAAATTTGATACCACCTAAACCAATAAGGAAAATGGGTGTTACAGAAATATTTGCTGATTTTAAAGATATTGTAAGATCAATAACTTCTGCATTTGTTCCGGGTTTATTGACAAACTTCAGCAAATTTTCATAACCGGTTTCCACGCCAGGAGCCACTCGATTCAGCCCAAATTTTTTCAATTCTTTATATTCTTCCGACGATTTTCTGGTTCCTGTAAACACATCGACAAATGAGCCGAATCCACCTAATATTTGTTGTTGAAAAGCCGAATGAGCGCTAATTATTTCAATTCTGTCTATTAAACTTGATGTGGAAATCGTAATCGCGTTTGCGTCACCCAAAAATATTGATCGACGATATGAGAGTCCGGTACCAAAAAATTCAGCTACACGATCAAGATGTAAACGAAATTGAGATTTCGGAATTGTTCGAAACTGTAAATTTTTGTACAAATTGCAAAAACTACACGCGTTGTGACTACAGCCTTCAGTGATTCGAAGGACAACAGAGCGGTATTGATCTGGTGGTAAAATAGGTACTTCACCACTCATTATACGAAACCTCGTGCCATCACTATTTAATTTCTCCCAACTAAAGTTTTTTGATTTTACTATCATATCACGAAAGAGTTTATTTTTGCCATTGTGCACGACTGACAACAATTCTGTTAATACATGCCGCCCTGCTTCAACAATATTATTAGCTTCATTTTCTGGAAGTACTTCTTCGGTTGGCATTGCTAAATATCCGCGGTATCGGATTTGGAAACTATTATCTAACCCGCGACGATAATTTTTTTTATTGATAAAACAACCCAATAATCTGCCCATTAGATCATATGAAAACAAAGTATCAGAATTTTTCATCACAGTGAATGAAGCCGGTTTTAATGAAACCTCAAAGACTGAATCAGTATTTTCAAAACAAATTTGCATTTTTATCCTTCTTTATTACTCTTAAGACAAGCATGTCCCGTGTTTGTTCTCCTCCGGCGCCGGTCATGACGATGTCAAGAAGCGAGAACTCGTTACCGTTTTGAATGTTCAAGCATAAGCCCAAAAGTTTAAAAAAGTAACAGCTGGAATCCTACCGGAATCAGGTTAAAATAGGATTTGAGCACTGTATCCACATTTATATGATTTGTTATTCAGTAATTCCCATATCTATATTTTAACTAATCGAATCCTTTGAAAAATCTATTGTGTGAAGGAAAAAGAATTGAAATTCGTCTGGTTGAGACGGGAAACGTAGCCAATAGTGGCGCTATGGGCAAGTTTTCCAACGAAAAGCAGTCGGATTTAAAACTTTTTAATTTGTGCAAGAGGTTTTTCAAAGAGTTCTAATCATAGAGAGAAAACTAATGAAGAAAATCCTAATAAATCGCTGGGTTAGTATCGTTGTATTGCTTTTCTTTGTAATGCCTCTTACTGCCCAAGAGCATCCTACCGAACAATCAACTGAAAAAAAAGCTGAACATCCCACAACACAAAAGACTGAACATCCATCTGAAAAAAACGCCGAAAATCCTGCTGAACACCCTGAACAAACAAGTATCAATCCCCTGACGAAGGATGACTTGGCTAAAGCTGTTGCAGATTACGTCAAGTCGCAATCGGATAAAAATGAGAAATTCATTGTAGAAGATCCGGAAACGGGAGAAAACCTTGAACTCACCTTATTAAAAGTGCACAAAAAGCGTCTATCCGGTGTTGGCGATAATCTCTACTTTGCCTGTGCTGACTTTAAGAATCAGGATGGAAAAGTTTATGATTTGGATGTATTTATGGAAGGGGAAACCGCCGAAAAATTAACATTCAAAAAATTCTCAGTCCATAAAGAAGACAACGTAGAACGCTATGGATGGCAGGAAGAAAAAGGCGTATGGAAAAAGGTTGATTTAAAATAAAGAAGAAAGCCTAATGTAAAATTAACACGCCCCTTCTTTATTTAAGAGCAACATAAGTAAACAGGGAAAGAGTCCCCGAAGATAATACACCATTTATCCTTACGTGAGGAAAAATGGAAAAATTAACGACATCCTTCGATGTTCCCCCCGGGAGAGGTATATCCCGACCGACAGTAAATTTCACGCGCCGGTTGTCGAGCCTTCCAAAATAGTAATCTTCTTTTCCCGGATTGTTATCAGCGTCTGAAATATCCACAGGGATCCACCCTTTCCCATCCTGGTAAAACTCTGCCCAGCAGTGGTATCCATTCACCGAACCGGATGAGCCATCAGGAATGGAAAAACCGATATTAAACCTTGCAGGTATTTGTTGCAGGCGCATAAGTGCATTGAATAAACTATGGTAATCGGTGCAGTTTCCTCTTCCTATATCACACGCATACACAGCATCACCCCGACCCCAGCCTTTACCGGATTTATCATATACCATATGCTTTATTATGGTATTGTATATTTCTCTGGCTTTATCTCCGCCTGTATTGGAAATAGTATCAGCGATGTAATATAACTGTGGATTTAACGGTACATTATTATAGGGCTGTAAATATAACTCACGAGAGGTTACTTTGATATTTTCTAAGTATGGGGTAGCCTCAAGGCGATGTACTCGAAAATTCACTTTAACTGTATCTGTATCTGTTAATTCAAATGGAATTAGATGTAAAAATAAATTCCCAAAAATAGAATCTTTTTCCATGCGGTACTGATGAGAAGTACTTATGAAGAGATTCTCGATTTTTTGGAAGGGTCCCGTTTGTGGAACAGGTATCCAAGCCTCCACGGTCCCCGGTTCATTGAAAATGACTTTATATTCAAAGTCAAAATTGAAAGAGGCCATTTTTTTACTTGTACAGGAAAAAAAGAGCATAAATGAAATGGAAAATATGAAAACAGTTTTCTTATTCATTAGTATACCTTTATCTCTCTCTCACTTTGGACGAAATATATTTTTTCTTCAATAGGGAACTCCGGTGTCCCGACAAATCAGGACACCTTCAACCAACAGCTTAACCATTGATCAATTAGTTGAAATTTTTACTTTATTCCACAATAATATCAGCATTTTCTATTAGGACTTCATACTTATATCCATAGCCAAAGTCTTTGTTTAGTGTTAACGCTCCGGATACGACAATCTGATCTCCCACCTTCACAATACTACTCGTGGTGATTGTTAAATCGTATAAGCCATTATAGGATGTCCCATCCTGAATATGGATCCAGTTTGTTTTCATAATCCCGGGACTAAATTTAACAACTTTTCCGCGAACCCTCACCGGTTTCCCATTCATGGATTCCTTATCCCTGTGAATTTCGGCAATTGTCGATCCATCCTCAAGTTGTTTCAAACCTGCGATTTGATTATTAATCGGTTTTTGAACACCTTGTTGCCTATTTTTCATGTTATCGGAGTGGGGTAACATGTTATTAATTTTTGGTCCGATAGTTAAATCATTTACAAAATAAATGATATTAAAGGTGCGCTTCAGAGTAGCGCTCTTGAAATTTACCATGGGCAGTTCAGCTTTAAATGTTACTTTATCCCCTGCGGATACAGGAACTGTCGAAGTTGCTACCCAAATATCTTTCCCTTCGTTTTTCACGCGTAAATATGTATAACCACCACTATCCATTGTTTCTTCAACAATTCCTGTGACGGTGCCTGATATATCTTGAGCCGCGGTATCATTATTTCTCCCAGGTATCTTTTGATTATTTTTTGCATTTCCAAAGGAAAGGAATAATACAAAGAAAAAAATAAAATACGTATAATGCTTCATGGTTTCCCCCTTTATCGCTTTAATGATAAGATTAAATTACCTCAAATATTAACGTGGGAAGTTTAGGGAGATTGCATTTGCAATTCAATATTAATTGGCGCATTGCCTCATAAATAATGTAACCATGGTGATTTTTAAAAATAGTCGTTGCCTCATAAATAATGTAACCGTAGAAAGGGTACATGAATATGAGCAAACAATCGAGAGAGGATTACTATAAAACCGTCATAAGGCGGTATAGGAACTCTAATAAAAAGACAAAATCTCAAGTATTAGATGAGTTTTGTGAAGTATGTGGATATAATCACAAATATACGATTCGTAAATTAAATACAAGAAAAAGAAACCATAAGCGAAAGAGCCTTGGCAGGCCAAAACGTTATAATGATCCAATACTCATAGAGATGTTGTTTGATTTGTGGGGAAAACAAAACCTACCCTGCTCAAGGTTCTCATTCTGCAATATATAGCCGCCTCATTATTTTCTTTATCATCACAGACCAATGCAGCATGGAGGCAGTTCCAGCCGGCCTTGTCATATTCTTCCGCAAACTCGTGCAACAGCCCTACACAGAGAAACGAGTTGGCCAGTTCCGGGAATTCCTTATTTGTTAATTGATCTCTATACTCGTCAGAGTTAATCTGTTTACCGGCATCGTCAATAAGTTCTGATAATTTTGGAGAACAATAGCCACAATTAGGACATTTTTGGATCAAATATGGCAGTGTTGATGGATCTCTTTCGGGTTGGCGTGTATATATATCCATCTCGCTAAATGCGTTCGCACTTCCATTAAACTTGTGGCCGCACTCTTTACCACATACAGCACATTTAATTTTATTTTCAAGAATAGTGGTTATCTAAACCTCCTTTATATAATAATACAAAATCCAAACACTGGGAATAAAAGACCAGTCCAAAAAAGTGTGCCCTAACTGTGCCTTAAATTTGTCTATTATTGTCTATTCTAGCGTTTTTTGTCTATTTCTGTCGAAGTTCAGAAATTAATAAAAAACCCCACTTTCTCGTCGGAAAATGGGGTTTGTCGTCGAGTGATCCCGGTGCGACTCGAACGCACGGCCAACGGCTTAAAAGGCCGCTGCTCTACCAACTGAGCTACGGGATCTGAATTCCTTGAATAAAGGGCGGGAAATTACAAGAGATCAAAGGCAGATGCATCGAAAATTACTAATTATTTTGTGCCAAAAAGCCTGTCTCCTGCATCACCCAATCCAGGAATAATATATTTATTTTCATCTAAGTGATCGTCCAGAGCTGCAGCATAAACCTCCACATCGGGATGGGAGGTGCAAAAGGCTTCCACGCCTTCCGGAGCAGCAATGAGACACATAAACTTTATGTCTGTTGCTCCATAATCCTTTAATGAGTCTGTTGTAGCAATAGCCGTTCCACCTGTGGCCAGCATAGGGTCAACGATGATAAAATGGCATCGTTCAGCTTCAGAGGGGACTTTAAAATAGTAATGAACCGGTTGATGCGTTTCTTCGTTCCGTTCCATCCCGACATAACCCACCCGGGCATTTGGGATTAGCCGGATGATGCCATCTACCATACCGAGCCCTGCACGAAGAATGGGAACAATTACAATTTCATTCCCGGATACAACACTCCCCGTTGTTTCTTTTAACGGTGTTTTTATATCCACCGTGGAAACGGATAAATCCCGCGTAAGTTCAAAAGCAATCAGTGTTGAGATTTCGTTAACAAGTTCCCTGAAAATTTTATGACCGGTTGAATGTTCGCGCATGAGGGTAAGTTTATGCTTAATAAGTGGATGATCTATCACATGAAAGTTGTCGAACGTTTTCATAGCAGGATTAATCCAGATTTCCCTCGATACAAGTTGTATCAAATCCGCCACGTGTGTTATAAAGGATTGTTACTTGTAAGCGGTTGGTTTCTAATAGCGATTTCAAATCATCATAAATGCGCTTTGTCGCTGATTCCTGAAAAATGCCAACATTCCTGAAGCTGATAAAATAATATTTCAAAGATTTTAGTTCTATGCATTTACCGCCATCAGGATAATATTCTATTTTTACATAGGCCAAATCAGGTAAACCGCTAAAAGGACATACGGCACTGAATTCATCTGTTTCAATTAGGATATATTGATTCGGACTGTCAAACTCAAATGTTTCCAGGAACCCGGGTTGAATTTTATCTTCACCCTCAAAATTAAATATTTTGCCTTCTGCTTTTGTCATAATGATTCCGTATTTGTTTAAAGTAAGCCACACCGGAAGGACTTAAAAAGAATACCTCGCCTCTCAACTGCAAAACAATTTAATACTTGGTAAATTTCAGGCGGTTGAAACACTGGACTCAGAATGTCCCAGTGCTTCATGTTATTGCAAGTATTTTATTCTGCAAAATTAACCAGGTATTTTCAGGTCAAAGCCCCATCCGGGATTGTTGAATTTACCGCTTCTAATACTTATTCTTGTGGCGCGAATTTATCGTTTTAGCAAAAACCCAAATCACAGATGGTCATGCAACTTTTTTTCTGTAAAATTGGTTAACAGAGGGTTTTCGTTTAAGTTATTTATTTTTCGAATTGATTAAGTTTTGCTGTGTTATAATAAACAGGTTGAATATTTTACGCTGACTTTAGTTTTATGAGAGGTAACGCTCTTTTTTCCTTTATATTTACTCAATTACCCAGACACCGGACAGTGGAATAATCCACAATATCTGTTTATAAGTGTGGAATATTACGCATATTATGACCATTTTAGGGTGTTATGAAGTGAATTTGCCCAACACTTTTACTCCTACGATACGGGTTAAATATAATTACCGGGTTGATAATTTGAATTTCTATGGTTTTTTAGCGGTAAAATGGGTGTTCAAGATTATTAAAATATGAAATTGGAGTGACGGGGGAAACCTCATATTTGAAAATTATTGGATGATGGAAAATAATTTTTTTAAAAAAACCAAAATTCAGAATACATCCATAAAATAGTAGTTTAACTTCCTTTGGCATAATATTTGCCCTTTTTCTAACAAGAAGGACTGTATCAATGAAAATTACCCTAATTTTAATTATGATTGTTTTGTATATGGGATGCGCCGGATTGAATACAAATAATCTAGTGGATGTTGACAATTTGCCGGTTTATCCGTCACCCCCCGATCAGCCTAGAATCCAGTATTTACGCTCGATTTCCAGTTCCTCGGATATCGCTCCCGCCACTGGCTTTGATCAATATTTATTTGGTCGTTCGCTTTTGGAATTGGAAGTTGGAATAGAAAAACCGTATGGCGTTGCCTTTCGAAATGGAAAAGTATATATTTGTGATACCATGCTGCCAGGTCTTGTTATTCTTGATCTTCAAGAAAAAACAATGCGGACTTTCCGACCCATGGGACGAGGGGTGCTTAGAAAGCCGATTAATGTGGTAATCGATACCAATGGAGATATTTATGTAACGGATACAGAACGACAGCAAGTAGTTGTCTATAGCGAAGATTTGGATTATAAATATGCCCTGACAAGCGAATCCTGGAAACCGATCGATATTGCTATTTTGGGTGACTCTCTCTTAATAACTGATTATCTGGATAAAAATGTTGAAGTCTGGTCAAAGAAAGGAAAAAAGTATTTGGGTGAATTCCCCCCCAACAATGTAGATCTGCCTGATTCACAACGTGTCTTTGTCCCTTATGCTGTAACTATCAGTCAAAATGGTCATATTTATATTTCGGATTTTGGACAATTTCGAATCCAGGAATTTGATCGACGGGGCAACTATATCAGATCTTTCGGCGGCATTGGAACAAATATTGGAAGTTTTGCCCGGCCGAAAGGAATTGCTGTTGGCCAAGATAGTGTTCTTTATGTGGTTGATTCTGCTTTTGAAAATGTACAACTTTTTGACAGTAAAGGACGTCTACTGATGTTCTTTGGGGGTTCCTATCAGGGAATAGGGGATATGTATCTCCCCGCCCAGGTTATTGTCGATAATACAGGCAGTCAATATTTTACTGATTATGTACTGCCAGGTTATAAATTGGGTGAAATCATCATTGTTACCAATCAATACGGTCCGGACAAAATCAGCTTTTATGGAAAAATCACTCCCATAAATCCTTCTGCGGTTGAAGGTGAGTGAAAGGGTTAACCCTAATCATGAGCGCGGTGTTAATTACCTTGCAGCCCAAGTGTGAGGAGGAACAAACTTACCGAATACTTTCTTTCTTTTTCGATGGTGTCCCTTTCCCCAGCTCCAGAGAGGAGATAGTGGAAATTCAGACCCAACCCTTAACAACAGATGATTCTACCGGACAACCTGCCCTTGCGGTTAGAAAAATCAAACCGGAACCAGAGTTATTTCTCCATAAACCCTATAAAGAAAAAAAATGCGATAATTGCCATAAAACAGGATATGGTCAAAAAATGACGGAGGCCAGTATAGATATTTTATGCAAATCGTGTCATAAAAATTTTGTAGCTAAACGGCAGTACACTCATGGTCCCGTAGCTGTCGGTCAATGCTTGGTTTGTCACAACCCCCACCGCTCTTCTTATGATAATCTTTTAATCAGGCCGGGACAGGAACTATGCACATTTTGCCACGGAGAAATTAATAGGGAGAATAATCCAGGTCACAGTTTGACAGAATCAAGTACTTGTGTATCCTGCCACTCTCCCCATTTTTCCGATGTCAGTGTGCATTATTTACGCGAAAATGTGTATGGAAAATAATGAATCGAATCATACAGTTATTTGCCTTTTGTTTCTTAACGGGAATTACCAGTGCACAAATCACTCAAAAAAAATGGTTCTCGTACAAACTCCGGGGATATGAGGTGCACATGTCTTCTGATATTCAAAATAAAAATCGCCAAATAAAAGATGCCGCATTTAATGGCCAGTCTTCAATCAATACTTATTTTGAATCCCTACAACTGAATGGGTATGGCAGCCTTTATCATCCGAATTTAATGTTATATACTCTAACCGCAGGGTTGGGAATTAACCAGAATATTTTATCCCAGTCCTTTTCTGAAGAAAAAAAAACAAAAAATAATAATTTTTTTCAAGACATTGCTTTTCAAAGTATTTGGCTGGGGACAAAACCATATAACATAATAATCGGCTACCGGCGGAAATATAGAAAAATAAACAGTAATTTTTTTGATGATTCCATCAGTCAGGATAATAGCTGGACAGCAAAAGGGAATTGGCGTACCCCAACGTTCAAAATGAATATTGACTTTGGAAATGATAAACGCCTGGAAGAATACGGGAACCGGGAAATATATGCCCATGAGAAACGTTCTGGATTCAGAGGTAGTTGGGGAGATCCGGCTAAGGGAAATGGTGCTTTCAACCTAAACCAAAACCGGGTTGAACGCGTTGAAACGGGACTCTATAACACCGATATAAAAAATACAACACTACAGTTAACTAATTCGTTGCCGCTTAAAAATCATGGGAAAACAACCATTTATTCTTCTCTTTTTGGGAATAGGATCCAAAGTGATAAAGATATTATTAATGTGAATATCTCCACCCGGGCTAATTATCAGTGGTCAAAAACATTAACGTTTGATGGTGGATATTTCTTCCGTTATAATGATACCCAGGAACAGGTATCAAGTAACCATACTTTCAACGCAAATTTAAACCACCAATTATTTGCAAGCCTGGCTACTCAACTCATGTTTCAGGAAGATATCATTTTAGAAAGTCAATATCAGAAAAAGGGCAGAGAGCTGAACGCTGAATGGAATTACACAAAGAAACTTCCCTTGGGAAGGCTGTTTATTAATTATGCCTATAAGCCCCGCAGTGAGGATATCCACAGCGAAGAACCTTTATTTCGCTGGGTGGAAGATATTTATTCTTTCGATAATTTTAATACCATTATACTCCGCCAGGATAATATCAAGGAAGAATCTGTTGAAATTTATGACGAAACAGGGGTCGTTCAATATTTTTCAAACTTGGATTTTGTCATCTATGTTTATGATAACCGGATAGAAATCCAAAAGACCCCACTTAGCTCCATTCCTGATTCAAGCGATGTGCTAATTCGATACAGCTGGGGTGGGCGTACGGACGAAGGGTCGCAATCAACCTCCGAGCAATTCGGAATATCTTACGAATATCAGAGTTTTTGGGGAATTAATGTGGGATTCAAAAACAGAGCTATGAGATATCCAAAACAGGCATGGACAACCCTGACAAAAGAGGATGAAAAACAGGAACGCAGTTATTTTCTTAATCTGGAATATGCTCCTGTATCCATCCGAACAAATTATACGGTATCTAATTCATCCATTACACCCTATGAACGGCTGGAAACGAACATCAATACTATACTGGGTTCTTACCTAACCCAGTATATTTTACTTAATATTCAGTATGGGTCGGAATATTTGCCCATAAGGCACGACACCCAGATAAATACGATCATTTCCGTTGAGTTGTTTCGACGATTGTCACGATCGTTAAAAGTCAATTCCGGGTTTACCCAAAAAATTGTGGATGGAAAACTCAATAAACTTTTTGAACAGCGTTGGTATATCCAGTCAAAAATGGAAAACCGGAAAATGGCGTTAGTCTTTTCCTACGAAAAACTTATATATAAATTTTTTAAAGAAATAGAAACGGATCAGCATTGGAAATTTCAAATCGACTTCAAAAATTGAATCTCGCTGCCTGTATCTTGATGCCCGTTTTTCTGGGCGCCCAGACCTTGGTATGGCCAGATGCCCCGGAAGAAGGGAAAATCCAATACGTTTCTTCTATTCAGGATTTATCCGCATATTCTTCCAAAAAAAACTTCAGACAGTGGATAAGCCAAATGATCAACCCTGGCCCGGATCTTAATTTTGTTCAACCGATGGGAATTGCGGTGAACAAAAAAATGATTGCTGTGGCTGATCCCGGTCGGAAAGGAGTATTTCTGCTCTTTAGGAATAAAAAATCTTTCATTTTTATTGATGGAAACACTCTACCGAACAAGGATCTTTTTTCTCCAACTGATGTAGCCCTGGGGGAAAATGAAATTCTGGTAACTTCATCAATAGGTACCGATCTTTGGGTCTTTAATTATAACGGTACTCTGAATCGAAAACTTGCCCTGATACCCCCCCCCGGCAGGCTAACAGGTATAACCAATTTAGGTGAACTTTATTGTGCCATTGATACAAAAAATCACCAGGCAGTAATATTTGACAGGTTTGGAAAGGTAATCCGTACTTTCGGTGAACGGGGTAAACAAAATGGGCAATTAAATTACCCTACTTTTGTAAGTGCTCGGGATAACGGCAATATTTACATAACGGATACAATGAATTTCAGGGTCCTTATTTTCAACGCTGACGGAGTATATCAGGGATTCTGCGGGGTTCAGGGTATGGCTACCGGACAGTTTAACCGTCCCAAGGGCATCGCCGTAGACGAATCAGGTCGAATTTATGTATCCGATACAAGCTTCGATAATTTTCAAATTTTCAACTCAGACAGTGAATTTCTACTGGTAGTAGGCCGCGCCGGGCACGGTCCCGGGGAATTTCTTTCACCCACCGATATTGCCATAGACAGCCCCTACATTTATATTACTGATACTATGAATAAACGGATCCAAATATTTAAAATGCTGTATGAATAAGTTTATTTTAATAGTCCTCATTATCGTTTCAACTCCTCTCATCAGGTCTCAGCCGTCGATTACGAGCACAAAACATAATTTATCCATATCGGGAACCGGGGATATTAAATCAACCCAGGAGGAAGAGGTCTGTATATTCTGTCATGCCACTCATGGAGGATCAACCCAGGCGCCGCTCTGGAACCGGTCTGCATCCATTACCACATTTACGCTCTATGGAAGCCCATCCATGGAAACCAATACCCAGCAACCAGGTGCATCCTCCCGGGTATGTCTAAGTTGCCACGACGGCACCGTCGCTCTGGGCTTGGTGATGAATCGAGTCGACCCGATTGCTTTTCCGGTGGGCATGGATAAAATCCCCTCTTCCTATCGCACCAACCTGTCCGATAATCTCAGCGATGATCATCCTCTGAATGTTGATGCCCATCCAACAGGTTATAATTGCGAGGGTTGCCACAATGTTCATACGGGTTGGACTTCCAATGTTGAATGTTCATCCTGTCACGACCCTCATGACAACACCAACGGCAATTTTCTGGTCACTAACCCCGTCAGCGGAGCCTTATGCAGTCGATGTCATAACCTGTCCGCATGGACTAATGGCACCCATTTTAGTTCCAATGCCGCTTGGAACGGTCAACTGCCCGATCCCTGGCCATACACGGATTGGACGACTGTTAATGAAAATGCATGTAATAATTGTCATACACCCCATGGTGGATATGGCCTCTATTGGCTGATGAAATCCAGTGCTGAAGAAGATAATTGCCTGGTATGCCACAACGGGAATGTTGCCCAGGGAGACATTCAGACCTCCATAATGAAATTATCCACACACCCGGTTGAAAATTACAACCAGATTCATACACCCATTGAGGACTCAGCTTTGATGGATGAACATGTAGAATGTACCGATTGTCACAATCCCCATGAGGCCAACTCGACCTCAGCGAATCCTCCCTATGTTACCGGAGCCCTATCCGGGGTAACTGGAACCGATAACAGCGGAAACCAGGTGGCTCCCAGTTCCTATGAATATGAAGTATGTTTAAAATGCCACCAGAATACCCTTCCATCACAAACAATTTATGTTCCACGGCTGGACACCCAGACGGACTTGCGGCTGGAATTTTCAGAAACCAATCCGTCCTTTCATCCTGTTTATGGCCCCGGTCAGAACTCCAATGTGCCCAGCCTGATTTCGCCGTGGACAGAAAATTCCATTATCTATTGCACGGATTGTCATAACGATGATGGTGTTGTAAATGGGCAAGCGCCTCAGGGACCACACGGTTCCAGTTATGCACCGATTTTAGAAAGGAACCTGGTGTTTTCCGATTATAATGCAGAATCATACACTATTTATACACTGTGCTACAAGTGCCATGACCGGAATTCAATTCTAAATGATGATTCTCGTTTTAAACACAGTACGCATATAGAGGATGAACAAACTGCCTGTACTACCTGCCATGATCCCCATGGTTCTTACACGAACACCCACCTCATCAATTTTAACACTGACTACGTCTCACCAGATCGCCATGGAAGACTCGAGTTTGTTGATCTAGGCACCAACCGGGGGCAATGTTATTTAAAATGCCATGGTAAAGAACATAAAATGAAGAGGTATTAAATGAAAAACCTTATTTTTATAATCATATTTCTAGCCTGTTTTCAACCGGCTCTCTCCCAGGATTGCTCCTCATCTGGTTGTCATGACGATGTGGTTGAAAAAAAATATTTACATGTGCCTGTAGAGGAAGGGGATTGTACTGCCTGTCATACACAAACAGGAAAAAAACATCCTAAAGGCCGAGGTAAGGAATTCGAATTAGCAGAAGAAAACATTCAGGACCTCTGTAGCGCATGTCATGATGTTTCAAAGGATAATGAAAAGCTGCACAATCCGGTTGCGTCCGGTGAGTGTATGAGCTGTCACGATCCACACCAAAGTAAATTTTCTAACCTTTTGCGAGGTAATAACACTGCTGAAGTCTGCAATAAATGTCACGAAACCGGAAAAGAAAATAATAAATTTGTTCATGGTCCCGTAGCTGTCGGCGCCTGCAATGTTTGTCATTCCGGACATGATAATAGCAATGGGTCTCTCTTGTTTACCAAAGATGTAAATAGCACCTGCTACGAATGTCATGAATCAAAATCAGAAGAAATATCATCTTATATCTTCAAGCATGAACCGGTAGAGGAATCTTGCTCGAATTGCCATAGCCCCCATTCCTCAAATACAAAGTATCAGCTAAAGGATGCTCCACCGGCACTCTGTTTCACTTGTCATGATAGTATATCCGCAGAGCTGGAAAAATCCCTCCATGTACATAAAGCAGTGGAAATAGATAATACCTGCCTGAACTGCCATTCACCCCACGGTTCCTCTATAGAAAAAAATCTGCGTTCTACCTCTTTTGAGCTTTGTCTTGGATGCCATAATAAACCAAAAAAAAACAATAAAGGGGGGTTAACAAATATGCAGAAACTGCTGGAGGAACAGCCAGATTGGCATGGACCTATTAAAGATAAAAATTGTACAGGTTGTCACCAGCCACACAGTTCCGATCTTTTCCGGCTCTTGAAATATAATTACCCGAAATCATTCTACAGTGAATTCGAAATCGACAAATATGATTTATGCAATCAATGCCATTTTGCTACAAATATTGTCAATAAAGAGTCTCCTCTGCTTACCAATTTCAGAGATGGGAATAAAAACCTGCATTTTCTGCATGTAAATAAGAAAAAAGGCAGAACCTGCCGAGCCTGCCACGAAACCCATGCTTCTATCAAACCATTCCATATCCGGGAGGAGGTTCCTTTTGGAAAATGGATGCTTCCGGTAAACTTTTCTCCCAATGAAACCGGTGGAAGTTGTGCCCCCGGATGCCACGTAGAAAAGACCTATAGTCGAGATAAAGTAGAATAATGGATCATCCGCAAACCGGTTACCATTGGGTCTCAACAATCTGGACTGTATTCATTTGGTCTGGAATTTTCCTATGTATGATGAGTGAAGGCCTGTCTCAAAAAGCTGGCAGAATATGGGAAATTGGTAACGCGATTCCCGATTCTATCTTATATAAATTTGAACTGGATACAGAGAATATCATTACCGAAAACACCACACTGATGTTGGTTTTTACAAAAAGAGGTCAGGATTATTCCGAACATATTTTAAAAGAATTGCAAGAAATGATGAAGTTCATTCCGCTGGACAGCATTTACCCTATCAACATTTATTCCGGAATCGCTTCAGGCAGCGATACGGTTTCCGGATTTAAGACAGTCAGCGATGGGTATTTCAGCTATAATTCTGACTTTGGACTGAAGGTATACCCTACGATCTTCATCCTTAACAAAAAAGGAGTAATCCTGGCATACTTCCCAGGTTTTAACCAAGCATCAGTTAAGAATATTACTGCTTTTTTTAGCACAATATATCCTACCCAGTTTTTTATCCAAGAGCCCATAAACGTCAGTAAAAAAGATAAACAGCAACTGAGAAGGGTATCCCTAGCCCGCAAGCTTTATTTAAAAGGCAGGTACGAATTGGCATTACAGGAACTATCACATTTAGACTCCCTGTCCATAGAGGGTAGAACACTTCTTGGATTTGCCCTGATTCAGTCCGGGCAGTTGGACTCAGCCAAATCCGTATTTTCATCCTCTTTATTTGAACAGACGAATTACACACAGCTGGGACTGGGAATCATTGCTTTTAAAAATGGCCATTATCAGAATGCTCTCAATTATCTTGATGCCACATCCACCATGAAGGATATGTATCGGGTGCATTATTGGAAGGGAATGATTTATGAACAATTGGGCGAGACGGAGAAGGCCAAAAATGAATTTAAAAAAAGTACATTGCAGTCTTACCGGCGCATTAAACAACCATTTTTACCCTGACAGGAAATTGTAGATGTTAAAAATACTTAAATATATTCGTTGGCGAAATCAAATGATTATTCTTGTAATGACCCTTTTGATTCTGGTGGGCACGGGAATGATTATCCTCTTGGATAGTTATCGTAAAGAAAAGTTGCACGAATTCATGATTACATTGATCCAACCCTTGGAATCTCTGCTTACGAACCAGATTTCCCATAATATGAAATACCACCAACCTGACCATTTTCGACTCTTGCTTGATGAAATGTATATTAACGAGGGGGTCAAATGGGTTAATGTTCTTGACAATGATTTCAAAATTGTATTTTCTACCGACAGTTCACGGATAGGAGATTCCTTGAAAATTCCCAATGAAGTCCGTTCCCGGGCTGATGACATAGACAGCTTGTACTTATTTTCATCCTACGATGAATTACCGATCATGCGTTTAATCGCGGGAATTCACAACAAGCCCCAATGTTATCAGTGCCATGACAGCCAGGAAAAGCATTGCGGTTTTATCGAAATAGGGGTAGAAAGCAATGCCGAACAGGAGGCATATAATTTACTCTTGGCTTCTGACTTGGTAATCTATATTATTATCATAATATTTGTAAGCATCACCATCTTTTTCATACATCATAGATTTTTTCAGCGGCCCTATAATATGATTCAGCAGCAGATCAAAGAAATCACGGATGGTGATTTTACCAAGCGAATCAGGATAAAAACCCCAGGCGAACTGCAGTCTCTGGCTCATAATGTTAATGCCATGGCGACTGAACTGGAGAACAATAAAGAAGAAATAGAATCCTTGCACCAAAAACAGATGGATCGTGCGGGACAATTAGCAAGCGTTGGGGAACTGGCTGCCAGCGTTGCCCATGAAATTCGAAATCCAATTTCAGGAATTCGAAACGCCTTGATCATAATGACTGATCGTAATAAAAGTATTAAAAAAGACCACATTATTACCGAAATCTTCACACAAATAAACAGGGTCTTGAAAACAGTACAGGATTTACTGGAATTCACAAAGCCACAGCAATTAAAGTTAGAACCGGTCGAATTATCCGTTATTCTTCAAGAAGTTCTGGACTTTCAGCGACAATCAATTATTTCCAATAATATCGAATTAATAGAGGGAACTTACCCGGAGGGTATCATCATAAATGGAGATAAGGAACAATTAAAACAAGTAATTACAAATATTTTATTGAATGCCAAACAAGCTACCCAGGGAACGGCTAATGCCACCATAGAAATTTTTATACAACAGCTTACCCCCGAAAAAGTTACCCTATCTATTAAAAATACCGGTAGCTGGATCTCGGTAAACGGCAGGCAGTCAATTTTTAAACCATTTTATACAACAAAGCATAAGGGCAGCGGATTAGGGTTGTCACTATCAAAATCTATAATTGACAAGCATAAGGGTACAATCCGGGTAGAGAGCAACCAAGACTATCCATGGACGAAATTCTTAATTGATTTATCAATTGTTAAAAAATAAATAGGAGGAGTAATGACCTTACGAGCGCTCATCATTGAAGACGAAAAGCTAGTGGCATGGTCCTTAAGTGAACATTTAAAGAACATGCAAATAGAAACAGTCATTACGGAATTTGGACGTAACGGTGTGAAAAAAATAAAACTTGATCCACCGGACATCCTTTTTGTGGACTTTCGCTTACCTGATGTAACCGGATTAGAAGTCCTGAAAGAAATTAAATCTTTTGCTTCTAATATGGTCATTTTTTTCATGACTGCCTACGGCACAGAAGAAGTGTCTATAGAAGCACTGAAACTGGGCGCCTATGAATATTTGAACAAACCCATTAATTTTGATGAAGTAACACTGATGTTAGAGCGCGCTCTAAAACAAAAGGAACTCATTCAGAAAATATCACTCATCGAAAAAGAAGAGAAAAAACGCTATCAGCTGGGTAGCTATATCAGTCAATCACGAAGCATGATCCAGATTATGGATACAGTAAAAAAGATTGTTGGTACTGAAATGGGGACCATCCTCTTGGAAGGAGAAACGGGTACCGGGAAAGATACCTTAGCGCGAATTATCCATGAACACAGCCCTCGAAAAGATAAACCCTTCATTGCCATCAATAGTGCCTCTCTTTCAGAACATCTTTTGGAAAGCGAATTATTTGGACACGAAAAAGGTGCTTTCACTGATGCTAAGACAAAAAAACCAGGACAGGTTGAACTGGCCAACAAGGGCACGATTTATCTCGATGAAATCGGTGAAATCCCCTTCAGTTTTCAGGCAAAACTGTTACGCTTTTTAGATACCAAGATCTTTTACCGCGTAGGAGGCACTCAGGAGATTAAGGTAGATGTTCGCATTATTGCTTCCACGAATAGAGATCTACGAAAAGAAATGGAGTTAGGACGCTTCCGGGAAGACTTGTACTTCCGGTTAAATGTTATTTCCCTCACTATACCACCCTTAAGGGACCGCAAGGAAGATATCCCTTTGCTAGTTGATAAAATAATTGACCAGTTTAATTTTGATTTAAAAATGCATATTAAGGGAATAACAAAACCTGCTATGGAAATGTTGTGTCAATACAACTGGCCGGGAAACGTACGGGAATTGAAAAATACCATAGAAAGGATATTCTTGCTGGAACAACCAACGAAAATTGAGACCTGGCATATTCCGCCTCATATACAGAATTCTTCTACGGATCGTCCCGCTCCTCAAAAGGATACAACAAATTCTATTGACAATTATCTGGAAGGGAAAACCTGGTCTGAAATTGAGAGCGATATTGTGCATTGGACTTTAGACAAGGAACTTGGGAATCAGTCCAAGGCAGCCAAACGCTTGAATATCACCCGGGATCAATTCAGGTATAAAATGAAAAAACATGGCTTGTTGTAAATGGTATGCGGATTTTTCAACAATGGGTGTGGAATAGTTCTCATTGACTTATACACATCTCCCCATCCCGGTTTTTATTTCAAAGCATTTCAAATGATTATGCGTCTGTATATTACTATATTACAGTTAGTTAGGGGTATTATAAATTTTTTCTTTTAGTAATTACACTTTTTGGCACGATAATTGATACATATAAAGCAAATGAAATTTAAAAAAAGGAACAAAACAATGAGAAAAATAACTGTAATACTACTAATGACTATTCTACCTGGAACAATAATAATGAGCCAATCAATTGCCAACTCCGCCCATGATTTCAGTGGTGACTCTTGGAATCCCAGTGGTGAAACATGTATAACATGTCACACACCTCATAATGCTGATATTGGTGTCTCCGACGCACCATTGTGGAACCATGAAGTTACACAGGCCACTTTTACAGTATATAGCTCAACAACATTGGATGCAACGACGGGTCAACCTACTGGAGTTTCTAAACTTTGTCTGAGTTGTCATGATGGAACAGTAGCGATAGACAACTACGGTGGCAAGACGAATGGCACAAATATGATTGGTAGCGGAGAAAGTATAGGGACAGATTTAAGTGGCGAGCATCCGGTTTCCTTCACTTATGATGCCGCCTTGGCAACCTCTGATGGTGAACTGTTCGATCCTACTAGTGTGAGTAGCGGTTTAGGCAGCACAATTGCCTCTGATTTGTTGGTAGGTAACAAATTGGAATGTTCTTCCTGCCACGATGTACATAACACTATAGCTGCATCTGGTACAAAACTTTTGGTGAAAAGCAACACTGCATCTGCTCTGTGCTTCACCTGTCATGATAAATAATTGTTCCTACCCATCTTTATTATATAGGGTATAAAAGAACCCCCTTTCTTCTTGAAAGGGGGTTCTTTTTTTTGTCCAACTTCGTAACTTACAGAATATCTAACATGTTAAAAAGCGACCGAAATAAAAAATGCAAATACTTACTCACTACGAAAAATATTTGTATAAAGCATTGGACAGATTGAGCTGATTTAGGATGAGAGTGTTTTAAATTTTATAATATAATTTCACAGTCGATGTAGTGGCAAATGATTTCAAAAGTTTACCTGTCGCAGCTTCAGGGTAGACAGATGTGAAATATAATTCAGGTGTTTTTGTATGCAGGATTTACGTACGGTTTTCAGTCCTATAAACACTTATAATGCTGTTGAACTGACAGACTTTATTCGTTTCGTTTGGTTTATGGGAGGGAGGGGTTGAAAAATACAGCTATACAGCACTCCAGAATTCCGGGATAAATAGTGATAAAACAGTCCAGATTTCAAGACGACCTAACAACATGTCAAAGGATAGTATCCATTTGGCGATATCTGAAAACTGATTAAAGTTGTCAAATGGGCCTATTGCCCCAATACCGGGACCAACATTGCCAAGGGTTGCCGCAACAGCGCTAAACGATGTAGCAGGCTCATACCCCATTGCAGTCAGTATAATACCGGAAATCAAAAAAACGAAAATATACGCTATGACAAAAATTTGAACTTTTTGCACCATTTGAGGCTCAATCTTCCTTCCGTTCAGGCGGAGGAATACAACGGCTCTATTGTGTAGGATTCTGTGAAATATACGCCGGATTTCTTTGAAGATTATTTCAAATCGCCATATTTTAATGGAACCGCTGGTGGATGCCGACATACCGCCGACAAACATTAATAGGATTAACAAAAAGATACTGAAATCCGGCCAATATTTAAAATCTGCTGTTGCGAAACCGGTCGTTGTTATAATCGAAACAACCTGGAAAATTGCTTCGCGAAGAGAAGAAAGAAAGGTGAGCCTGTGCTGATTTATTAGATATAAATTAAATGCAATCAATATACTTGCTGAAAGCAAGACATACATAAATATTCTAAAGGATGAACTTTTGAAGTATCTGAATTTTCCACGAAGAGCTTGGTAGTGAAGAATAAAACTGGTTGCGCCGGCAATCATGAAAATCATGATAACTACTTCTACATAAAGACTGTCAAAAAATGCAATGCTCGTATTTCTGGTTGAAAATCCTCCCCCGGCAATGGTTCCAAATGCGTGAGTTACCGCATCAAACCAACCCATCACCGGCATAAGCAGAAGGAACTCAAATAAGGTAAATAATAAGTAAATCTTCCAGTATGATTTTGCAACCATTGCAATCTGTGGAAATAGTTTATGTTCATCTACTGAAGTGGGAGATTCTGAACTAAATAATTTGTAGTTACCACGGAAAGATGGAAAGATTACAATTGCTAAGACGACAATTCCCATTCCACCTAACCAATGTGTCTCAGAACGCCAGAATAATACACTTTTTGGAACAGACTCAATATCAGTGAGAACTGTAGAACCCGTAGCAGTAAAACCAGAGAGAGATTCAAAAAACGCATCTGTGAAAGAAGGTAAAATATGATCAATTAAGAACGGTAAAGCTCCAAAAAATGATGCACACAACCATGCTGCCACAACAATAACCACGGATTCTCTTATTTTTAGTTCCTTCATATTATGTTTCCAGAAAAAGGAAAAGGCGCTGATAATTAATAGGATAACAATGGGTATTATAAATTGGATATGCACTTCCTCATGAAAAGCATAAGACAAAAGAAGTGGGGGGATCATTGCGAGTGAAAGGAGCCCAATGATGCGGCCTAATGATTGAAAAACTAAACGAAAATTCATCGTGCACACACTTTTTCGTTCGATGACATGGTCAGAAATTACAGAATCGATCGCTAAACCAAAAGCTGTTGATTACTAATAATCTTTCATTTTGAATTACTATTCTAATATGAAAATCCCTGCCCATTTTTTATCGAGGAAGAGTCATCGTCGCGTGACCCCGGAAGGACTCGAACCTTCAACCAATGGCTTAAGAGGCCACTGCTCTACCAATTGAGCTACGGGGCCATATGTGCTTCCTCTCTGGAAGCAACACGGTCATTATACTTTGAAAATCAGCGGGCAAAATTAGATAGATGTCTGTGGAAGTCCAACAACATTGAATTCTAAAAGGTCTAAAAAATAAAGAGTACAAAGGGAAGCCCGATATATGAAATTTTATAAGATTCGCTCTTGCTCAGAATATCATGACCATGTATTTTTGTTCTGCCTTTGGACCGCGAATTTATTGTTTTTGAATTTGCGTTTGAAAGAGATTGGCAAGTGAAAAAGTGAAATGGCTCCGGGTTGGCGTTCGGAGCCATTGTCTTTTTATATTGAAGGCTTACAAAACCCACAGCATAAATTAAAAAGGATAAAATTCTGTCTGCCAGCTGGCGGATTGGAAAATTGGTTAATAGCGATGTTATTAACTGCATTTTCCGTCTCTATCAGACAAATTTTCTCTCTTTTTTCTTCACACATTAGGTTTTGCAAAGCCTTCATATTGTAAATTCTTAATGCTTTTTGAAAAGGGGGCGACCGGTTTCGACGGGATAAGATCATTGTAGGACTGCATGCGGAGATCTCGGAATTCTCCTAAAACATCCGAACATTCGTACATGCCGATTACGGCTATATGGCCGCAGCTTAAGATTGCGACCCGTCCTTTATCCGATTTGTCTATGGTTGGATAAAAGGGCGTCGACTACATAGACTGGTCTTTATATGTGCCCAACATATTGAGATGAGATCCTTTGGGCTGGTTTCGTTATTTGTTTGTCCTTGGCCATTAGCGAAATAAGACCTAGCTAAGAGACTAATCATGTAGATGTTTTACAGGGGTTTATTTCGGACGGGAGTTCGACTCTCCCCGCCTCCACTCGACTTCGCTCAAGCAGAGCGAAGTCGACCGCGCTGAAGTTCTGTTGTAAAAGAACGAAAGCGGGAATATAAATAAAATAAGAGATGAGCTACGTCGCAGCAGGCTCGGGGAGAATGTATTATGTATCATGTTTATATAATCCAATCACTGAATTTCCCAAACCGATTTTATACAGGTTATACAGAGGATGTTAAGAAAAGACTTCGATCGCATAATCACGGTCAGGATGTCTATACGAATAAATACAAACCTTGGAAAATAAAAACAATCATTACATTTAACAATCGACAACGCGCACTTGATTTCGAGCGTTATCTCAAATCGCCATCCGGTCGGGCATTTGCAAAAAAACGCCTTTGATTACAAATCCCAGGACACTGCTCAAGCAGAGCGAAGTCGACCGCGCCGTAGTTCCGATGGGTCGGAATGAAGGCGGTAATACTGACACCTGTAAACAGAGCTACGTTTATAGTACGACAAGCATCCTTGCTTGTCGAAATAGACTGCATAATTCAAACTATAAATAGTCAAGCAGGATGCTTGACCTACATTTATGACAATCATCTTTGATTGTCGATTTTTACTCGTTAATTAAGGAACTCATTACTTAGTTCATTCCGCGTCTAAGACCATGCCAACATGTTATTACGGCGGCCATCGGACAATCGCTCCCTCCAAATTTGTTAGAAATAGAGCAACAGCAGGTATAAATCTTAATTATACCGATTATTTTATAATTTCATAGCCATGAAAACAGGTATCATTCCAGAATTACTATCCCCGGCAGGTAATTTAGAAAAACTGAAGTACGCATTTGCTTACGGTGCCGACGCTGTGTATGCAGGCGTGCCCCGGTTTTCCTTGCGAGCGCGTGAAAATGATTTTCGGGAAGATTCAATAATTGAAGGGATCCGATACGCTCATAGCCTAGGAAAAAAAGTGTATCTCACTTTAAATATATATGCCCATAATACCAAGGTTGACGGGTTCATCCGTGAGCTGGAAAAAATGGCTCAATGGGAACCGGATGGGTTAATTATGGCTGATCCGGGATTAATACATCAGGCTATAAAACGTATACCCCATATACCGGTTCATCTTTCTACACAAGCGAATGCCACCAATTGGACAACCGTGGATTTCTGGAAAAATCAAGACGTGCAACGGATTATCTTATCCAGAGAACTTCGCCTGAAAGAAATCTCTGAAATTCACGAAAAAGTATCCAATATCGAACTGGAATCCTTTGTTCACGGGGCAATCTGTATTGCTTATTCCGGTCGTTGTTTAATCAGCAATTATATGAATCACAGAGATGCTAACCAGGGAACCTGCACCAATTCTTGTCGATGGGAATATGGTTTGGGACAACACACAGAATCCTTATTGTCTAAAGAAAAAAATCAAACCTCTTTATCTTCAACAGAACATTATAAAAATCCGGGAAGCGGGTATTTTGTTGAAGAAAAAGAAAGATCCGGTGAACAATTTCCACTGGAAGAGGATGAAAACGGAACTTATCTCTTTAATGCAAAAGACCTCTGCGCTGTAGAACTTTTGGGCGATATCCGTGATGCAGGTGTCATGAGTTTTAAAATCGAGGGAAGAACGAAATCAGCTTACTATGCCGCCATGGCGACGCGGTCCTATCGGAAAGCCATTGATGACATGGTCGGTGGGAAGCCCTTTGATTCAACCATACTGAACGATTTGATGGCCTTGTCCAACCGGGGTTATACGACCGGATTTTACACAAGAAACCCCAGAGAATTTGGTGAAAATTACTATGACAATAGATCCGTGGAGCGAACCCACAAAGCGGTGGGAATGAATTGTAGCTGGAATCAAACAAGCGGCTTATTATGGTTTGATATTAAAAATAAGCTTGGGGTGGGAACTGATATTGAAATTTTTACTCCGGACGGTAAAACAACTGTCCAAGTTTCAGAACTGCGAAATGGAAAAGAGAAACGTGTTGATTGGATTCATGGCGGAGCCGGGAGAGGAGCATTCCCATTAGAAAATAATCCGGGAGAATTTGCTATCCTACGTCGAACCCTCTACGATGAAGAGAAAAAATTATTGTTCAATGGATGACAATCAATACACGGTCCTGTTGATTATATCCTTCCGTCATGGCAAGAAATACGGGTGTGATTCCCAATGGATTGACAAGTGAGAAAAGAGTAGAGAGACACAATATTAAAAATCAAATTCGGTGTTGAATATATTATTACTCCGGCAGATATTAATCGTATGATTCGCAAAAACTTTATTATACACATTTATTCATCTCTCACAAAATATAAAACGTAAAGAATTGCCAACTCACGGTAAATAATTACGAAAAATCATCCGTTTCAATCTTTAAACCAGTCTTGAATAATAGGTATCTATTACCTGCCCCAATATAAATAATTTTGAAGTGGCAGGCGGGCGACTATCTATCACCAAATTAATAAACATATTACATTCGTTCTGGAGTGGTAATTCCAAGAACCTTTAATCCATTTGACAAAATCACTTTTACAGCATTGATAAGAGCTATCCTCGCTGATGTCAATTCATGATTATCCGTTATGACCCTACACTCGCTATAAAATTTGTGAAATTTTGTTGCCAAGTCTTGTAAATAATTAGCAATCCCCTGAGGCTCCAGCGTTTTATAAGCGATTTCCATTATGTCTGTGAATTGATCGGTTGTTTTCAATAATTCTAACTCTGCTTTATGATTTAGTAATGATGCATCAAAATTTGCATGAGGATTTACGCCAAGACTTTCACCATGCTTTATGATATTGCAAATCCTTGCATGGGCGTATTGTAAATAAAAGACAGGGTTTTTATCAGACTGGTCCGCTGCCAGATCCAAATCAAAATTGAGATGAGAATTCATACTGCGCATAATAAAAAAATAGCGAACCACATCAACACCAACATCATCTATTAATTCTTTCAATGTCACAAAATCAGCTTTTCTGGTAGACATTTTAACTTTTTGACCCTTTTTCAATAATGTGACAAATTGATGAATAAGCACTTTAAAATGATCTGTGTTATAACCAAGCGCACCCACTGCCGCTAATACATCCGGGTATGTATCCACATGATCAGAGCCAAAAATATCAATAATGAAATCAAATCCCCGCTCTACTTTATTAATATGATACGCAATATCAGGAAGACGGTAGGTGGGCTCGCCGGTGCTTTTAATTAATACACGATCCTGATCCATTCCTAATGATGTGGTTTTAAACCATGTGGCGCCATCAGCTTCATATATGAGCTCTTTTCCTTTTAATTCAGATATTGTTTTATCAATTGCGCCAGTCTCATAAAATGTTTTTTCATTTGAGAATTGATCATGGATAACACCTAATTGATTTAACGAAGATTTAATATCATTAAAAATAGCTTCTTCGGCTTTCTTACGAAAAAGCTCTTCTCCATTTTTAAGATCTTTCCCCAGCTCATTTAAAATGTCGGAAGCTATTTCTTTGATATAATTGCCCTGGTAGCCATCTTCAGGAAAATTTACATCTCCGTCTATTAATTCCCTATATCGTGCCTCCACGGATTCGGCTAATAAGCGCATCTGGCGTCCGGCATTATTAAAATAGTATTCCCGGGTAACATTAAAGCTATGCCATTCCAAAATATTTGCGACGGTATCACCCAGAACAGCCTGTCGTCCGTGGCCCACCGTTAACGGACCCGTGGGGTTTGCGCTTACAAATTCAACATTAGCAGTCTTGCCGACGCCAATATCCGTTTTCCCAAATGAATCTCCTGACTTTAGAATTTCTGTGACCAGAGATTGATAATAGGAAGAGTGTATCTTGAAGTTGATAAACCCTGGGGGTGAAACAAAAATATCCGCGATGAATTCATCATTCTTATCAAGATAATGGATAATTTTCTCTGCAATTTCTATTGGCGGCTTTTTAGCCGTTTTTGCCAGTGATAAAGCAACGCTGGAGGATAAGTCGCCATGTTGCTCATCTTTTGAAGATGTTATCAGGATGAAATCAGGTGTAAGATCAGCTAATTTAGCTGCTTCAGATATTTTTGTTTGAAGATATGTTTTCAGGTTCATCGTTATATTCAGTTAATGGAGCATCCGCCCAAAGACTCTCCAGATTATAATATTCTCGTTCTTTTGTTTTGAAAATATGAACAACCACATCGATATAATCCAATAAAACCCAATTTAACTGTTCATATCCTTCAATCCTCCACGGCTTGTGTTCAGTGTTTTTACGGATATTATCGGAGATGGCTTTTACTTGAATATCGGTATCGGCTGAACAAATAATGAAAAAATCTGTTAGACTGGTAATCTTTCTAACATCCAGAGAGATGACATTTTCGGCAGTTTTTTCTAATGCCAACCTGGCAATCGCTTCCGAAAGAATACTGGCTTCGTCAGTCAAAGAAGAAGGGGAAGACAATGTTATTGAATAAATTCGACGAATGGTTTTATTTTGGAAATATCTTTCCCAAGTATGATAGTAATATCTACCTTTAATTGATCATCCGGCAAATGTTTCACACGAGGATCCTTTTTTTCATCCATTGCGAAAAGATCTGCAATTTTCTTTAAACCATCAAAATTTTCATTTCTTAAAATGATTAATGTTTGATCATAATTATAATGATCAGCGTTTTCTGACCGGACCACGTCAAATTGTTTGGCTCTTAAGAAATCAGATACTTTTCCCGCCATGCCTGGAATACCGCAGCCGTTTAAAACTTCAACTTCAATATCCATAATTGGATTTTGTTCATAAATCTCAACAGCCAGCTTAGGAGTATCTTGTATTGCCGGAAATGTTACTTCGATTGGAACACCGTTTTGGACTTGTCGGTTTGAGAAGGAAAAAATAAAGGCTACAAGCAACAATGATAAAATTACAATTGCTGAATTGACAATCGTTCCTTGGATGTCCTTACGTTTTTTCGGCCTGCTGATACGAGAATCAAATAGGAGACTGTTCTTTTTCCGACGTTTTATTTTTGCCAAGAATTAATAACCTCTTAAGTGATAGTATTGGTTTGATCTTTGATAATATGTGGGATAATTATTGATTTTAAAACTGAATAAACTATTTTCGGATACCTTATAATCCAGCCCGACATTATAAAATAACTGCCCTTGATTGTTGATGCCCCCCATTGAAGGCTGAACCAAACTGACTTGTGTATTCAGAATCATATTTGGTGAAATGGCGAACGAAAAAGAATTTGTGTAAGCACCCACACTGACAGGTGCACCATTCATGGATAAAAAAGACATAGAAAAACTATGATTCATTTGATATCGATTAGGGTCAAATAATGAAGCAAATTCCGTCTTTCCGGCAATGGATTCACGGATATTTGTCAGCGGGATGTCGCTTCTAAATTGTCCAAATGCCGGAATTGCAATTGCTGCGATTAGTATAAAAATGAAGCAATTTGATTTATGTGTATGTTTTTTCACCGTAATAATTTCGCTTGAATTAACCCTTTTTGCAATCCCCCAATTAAAAAAGAATGCTTTGCGAAACCTACTGCACAAATTAAAAAGAGTAAAATTTATCTGCTTTTTGTTGGGAAATTTGGCCATAGCTTCGCTATTGACAGCATTCCCCGCCTTCATTAGACAAGTTTTTCTTCTTTTTTCTTCACACATCAGGTTTTGTACAGCATTCAAGAAAAATTAGTTCCGTGATTTTATTTTACCTCCGCCTAAGCAAATATCCCCATCATAGAATACAGTTGCCTGCCCCGGCGTAACAGCGAATTGGGGTTCTTCGAATTCAACAATTAATTCATTTTTGTTACATTTAATTATGGTGCATTTTTTATCACGTTGCCTGTAGCGGATTTTTGCAGATAGTTCAGTTTTTTCAGGGCATTTCCCGCTGACCCAATGCAAATTGTTGATAATCAATTCTTTATGAAACAGGGCCGGGTGATCATGACCCTGGACAACAATCAACTTATTATTTTCTATATCCTTATTGACAACATACCACGGTTCTTCCTTAAAACCATATCCGCCGCCAATTCCCAATCCCTGACGTTGTCCCAATGTATAAAACGTCAAGCCGTCATGCCGGCCAACAATTTTATTATCATCCGTTACGATATCCCCGGGGTTTAATTTAAAATATTGAAGAAGGAATTCCTTAAAATCGCGTTCCCCGATAAAACATACCCCGGTACTATCTTTTCGATTATAGTTAGGTAATCCTCTTTCTTTTGCAATCGTTCGAACGTCTTTTTTGGTTACATCCCCTAAAGGGAAAATAGCCTTATCCAACTGATGTTTATTTAACATATAAAGAAAATAGCTTTGATCTTTTTTTTTATCTGCTCCTTTTAGCAAATTAATTGATCCATTGGTTCTTTCAATTTTAGCATAATGCCCGGTGGCAATACGGTTTGCTCCCAAAGCCAAAGCATATTCAAGAAAAGCCTTAAACTTGATTTCTTTATTACATAGCGTGTCTGGATTCGGTGTTCTTCCGGCGGCATATTCTTTAAGAAAAAGATTGAAAACACGATCTTTGTACTCGTGTGTAAAATTAACCGTGCGCAGTGGTAAATCCAGATACTCACTTGCCATGAGGGCGTCTTTATAATCCTGTTCAGTGGTGCAGTATTCGCTGTCTTCTTCCCAGTTTTTCATAAAGACACATTCAACGTCAAATCCTTTTTCTTTTAATAGAAGAGCGGATACTGCGCTGTCCACGCCGCCACTCATACCAACGACAATTTTTTCAGACATATTAGGCTGCGGAACGAATTTGTTCCAGGGAAGAATTGATGGCTTTCGTTAGGATGGTCACTTCTTCGAGGGTGTTTCCCAATCCAAAACTGATTCTCAACGTGCAAATGTTTAAATCGTCATCCACGTTCATAGCAGATAATATTTTAGACGGTTTAACATCACCGGATGAACAAGCCGAGCCGCTGGAAACAGCGATTCCCCTGCGATCTAAATGAGCCATGAGCAAGTCATTCCTGTAACCGGGAAAAGAAACACTGATCAACCCGGGGAGATGATGGTTCGGATGGCCATGATAAACAGCATTGGGGAGAATTTTCTTTAACTGTTTTTTGAATGTTTCAGTTAATGAATGAAAATGATCTGCAGATGTTACAACATTTTTCGCAGCTAATTCTGCGGCTAGACCCATACCGGTGACCCCAATCGTATTTTCCGTCCCAGCCCGCATCGCTCGCTCCTGACTGCCGCCATAAATAAGCGGTTTTAACTTTATTCCATTTTTTATGAATAATGCACCGACACCCTTAGGTCCATAAAATTTATGGGCTGAAAAACTCATGCAATCAACCCCAAGTTCTTTAACATTAATAGGAATTTTACCCAACGCCTGAACCGCATCAGAATGCAACATAATACTATGTTGTTTTGCGATAGCGGAGATATCCGTGATAGGTTGAATTGTTCCGACCTCATTGTTGGCCAGCATAATAGAAATTAGCCCTGTTTCATCTGTAATGGCATTTTCCACATCCTGCGGATCAACTAACCCCTTTTCATCGACACCAACAGATGTAAATGTCACACCAAAATCGGATAAATTTTCCAATGTTTTTAAAATAGCCGGGTGTTCAATTACTGATGTAACCACATGTTTTTTATCACTTCGTGCCACATCCCACAATACTAAATTATTGGTTTCTGTCCCTCCACTGGTGAAAATAATCTCCTGCGGTTTACAACCAATGGCGGTTGCCATTTGTTTCCGGGCTGTTTCTATCAGGGCTCTTGCTTTTCTGCCAAAGGAGTGGACGCTTGAAGGATTACCAAAATGGAGTTCGCCGACCTCATCCATGAGATTTTTTACTTGAGGGTGCAGGGGAGTGGTCGCGCTATGATCAAAATAGTGCATTACATACTGTTATTTTATGTATGGAAATTACGAAAAAATAATAGAGACCTTTGCGAAACCTTAAGTGTAAAGAAAAAAGAGTTACAATTTGTCTGATTAAGGTGGGGAAATGCAATTAATAGCACAGCTATGAATAAGTTTTCTAACGAAAAGCAGACGAATTGTAGACTTTTTAATTTGTGCTATAGGTTTTGCAAAGGTCTCTAATACTTATACATCGTTACGAATCGTGGCGTAACGAATAGTATTCTGGAGATTTTTATAAAAAGGCGGTTTACGTTCTTCCAGTAAGTCAATGGTGGCTTGTTGGTTATAATCAAAACGCACCACATCCCAATCAATAGTACCATTGCCAAGGGTTAAGAAGGCAACGGAACCTCGTGTGTCCTCATCGAAAGAAAGTCCTGTTGCGCCTTGGCAAAAGATTGTCAAATTTTCACTTGTTTCATTCCGGGGTATGTGAACGTGGCCATGGACAAACAGAAATTGAGATACATCCGGATGAGCATGCCGTACATTATTTCGCCAGTTCAGTGCTTCTCCCATGGTTGGAGGCATGTCATCGCGTTGGTACCAAGCGTGGGTAAACTCAACCAGGGTTGAATCTACAATTTCTCGATAAGCAATATGCATGGATTTTGCGAATGTGACACCTCGTTCTCCCACCTGCTCAGCTGTCCATTCTTGATTAGCAACAATGGCTTGGCAGATAGGATCGTCTGGATTCATCCCCTCAAGTGAGGGCTGTTCCTGTTCCCAAAGTCGTTCAATAAGATAGCGATCATGATTCCCGCGAATAAAAATGCAATTTTCTATGGACATAAGGATTTCCAGCGTTTCCTTTGGAGAAGGACCCAGGGCAAAACAGTCTCCTAAACATATTTTTTGATCAATATCATCATGATCTTCAATCAACTCCAGTGCTTTTTCCAATGAAGCCACATTAGCATGAATATCCGTTATTATTGCAAAAGTTTTGGTAGGCATAAGTGAAAAATATACCCTAGACAACTTAATAAAACAAGATCGAAGGTTCTTCTTGTTGTATTGGATTATAAGCGTTTAAACTACCGCCCGCAAATGATTGAATCTTCTTTATTAATCGCCGGCTCAATTGCCATTGATACCATAGAGACCCCTGAGGCTCGGAGAGAGAATATCCTTGGTGGTTCAGTAACATATGCATTGATTGCCGCCCATCGGTTTGTCCCTTGCCATGTGGTGGGCATCATTGGATCAGATTTCCCACAAGAAGGGAAAGACCTTTATCAATCTCTTGCAAGTAACCTGACAGATCTTCAGGAAGTAGAAGGATCCACTTTCAGTTGGGGGGGGCGTTATTCAGATAATTGGGATGAAAGAGAAACCTTATATACGGATCTGGGTGTTTTCGGAAATTTTCAGCCGTTATTATGCGAGGAGAATAAAGATGTAAAGACCGTACTGCTGGCTAATATACATCCCGAGCTTCAAACTTCTATTATCAATCAGTCTGAAGCAGATATTTTCATTCTGGATACCATGAACCTTTGGATTGATACCACCCGGTCGCAACTGGAAGACGTTCTAAAAAAGACAAACATTTTATTACTGAACGAAAGTGAAGCAGAATTATTAACGAATTACTCAGATCCCCTAAAAGCAGGAACGGAGTTGTTGAATTATGGACTAGAGAAAGTTATCGTTAAACTTGGCGGTGAAGGGGCGCTGTTTATCAACGAGAGAGATCAAATCCGGGTTGGAGCATTTCCGGTAGAAAAAGTTGTTGATCCCACCGGCGCCGGCGATGTATTCGCTGGTGCATTTTCCGGGATTTTAGCCGCTGGAGGAAATGAAGTGGAGGCGATTATTCAGGCTTCTGCGTTGGCGTCCATTTGTGTTGAAGGGTTTGGCGCAGAAAAGATTTTAAACTGTTCTGTTGAAGATGTTAGTGACAGGATCAATTATTTACAAAGCACTCTTGAACTTTGAAAATAACCCCGTCTTGTCTAATTTTCTAATCTATTATAATCTTAATAAATTCAATTAGAGGAATCATGATGCAAATGAATAGAATCACCCATTTTTCACTTTTATTTGTCGTTCTTTTTATGATTAGTTGTACCAGCGAAGAATACACATCTGCAAAGTTGTATTTGCAGCAAAACGAGTATGAAAAAGCTGAAAAATTTCTTATCAAAGCTATGGTGGTAGAACCGGACAACCCGGAAATACCTTTTCAACTAGGCCATTATATTTATGGCAGATCGGGGCGCTGGGCAGAAATGAATGAAGCGTTTGATAAAGCACTCGCTATCAATCCACAGGCAAAAATATTAGACGGTAAAACTGTTGAAGAATTCGTAAAGATGTCCCGCTACCAGTTTTGGACTGATGCGTATAATAATGGTGTTAAAACATACAATAGTGCTAAAGATTTAGAAGGTGAAGAGAAAAATGAAACTATCAAAAATGCAATAAAAGAATTTAATTCTGCTGTCAGTATTAAACCGGACGAAAGCTTTAATTATACTATGTTATCTACATGCTATTATGAACTGGGAGAAACTGACACGTCAGCTGAATTAATTACCAAAGCTGTTAGTATTTCTCCTGACGACTTCAATGCTAACTTGACGGCTGGACAAATCCTGACCAGAAATGGTCGACCAGATGATGCGTTGCTATATTTAGAAAAAGCAGTTGAATTAGAACCGCAAAATAGTTCAGCTATTCGCACATTGGCTCAAACATATTATGATATAGGAAATACGGACGCATCTATTTCTACGTATGAGCGAGCAATTAATGCAACAGGAGATAATAAGACAAAAGCTGATTTACATTTCAACCTTGGGATTTTGTATAATCAAGTTGGAGAATTTGATGCAGCAGAGGATCACTTTACAACTGCTTTGGACCTTAACCCAAATGATGTGGAAGCTATATTGGGTATGGCTCAAACATTTGAAAGTAATGGGAAATGGCGTAAAGCAGAAAAATTCTATAAAGAACTTATTTATCTCGAACCGGAAAACGCTTCACATTACCGTGGAATAGCGAGAGTTCTTTTACAGCAGGGAAAACCAGATCAAGCCCAAAGATATTATGATAAATCGAAAAAGTATGAGTAGCATGTGCATCAACCACGCCACTTTTTGACGTCGATACGATCCGCATTATTGTTTTTACGCCGCCTTTAATCTCTCTGCAATCCAGATTTTGATAATGGATTGTCTGGTTACGCCGAGTCGTTTTGCCTCTTTATCTAAGGAGTGAACCATCCATTCCGGGAAATCAACATTAACACGCTTTTGCTGTTGACCGGGGCGAATTGCTCGGGAAATATCTAAATACTTTATGACATCTTCACCATTTTCGAATTTTTTATCAAATTCTTTAGCTTTCATACAATTTCACCTCTTTCTTGTGTGATTTTCTTACTGAAATAATCCTTACTTTATTATTACGATAGGTAATAACCGCAGACCAGTATTTTCCATCAATTTTCCCAATAACCATAGATCGAAACTCATCCTCGGTTCGAGCTGGAATTTCCAAGCGTTCCATATCTTCCCAAAGTGCAGTAGCTTTAATAAAATCAATCCCGTGTTTTTTCTTGTTTGATTCGCTCTTTGCCGGATTATACTCAAATTCCATATAATAAATATACCATAATTATACTAAACCCACAAATCAATACAAGTAGGATTTGTTGTAATTGCGGATTTTTATCCCAATTTTTGACGTTTATTCAGAAAACCATTCAAAGCAATATCAAGGTTTTGATCCGTAAAAAGTGGTACATAATCAATCAGTTGTTCACGACAGCGTTTTCGATATGATTGTTGAATACTCTTGATTCGTTTTTTATAATCAGTTTTTATTTGCCACGGCTCTGTGGTAAGGGTTTCTCCACTTTCCATATCTTTAAATCGCGTCCGAACGTTAAAATCGAATTCCAATTCCTTACGATCCAGTATCTGAAACAGAATGACTTCCTGTTTGTTGTGCCGGAAATGTTTTAATCCATTAATGATATCTTCCTGGTTATCCATCAAATCGGAGATCAGAATAACCAAACCACGTTTCTTAATTCTTTCAGCCATTTCATGCAAAACCGGGCCTATTTTTGTATCCGAGCCACATTCAGGTTTTTCAAGATTTTTCAATATAGAGTTTAAGTGACTAGCGGTTGAACGCGGGGGAATGAATTTTTTGATTTTTTCATCGAAGAGAATGAGCCCCACACCGTCACGTTGATTTAACATTAAATAAGATAATGCTGCAGATAAAAATGACGCATAATCCAGTTTTGTAATGGAACCACTTGTGTACTTCATGGATCGGCTGCAATCCAATAAAATGTAAGACCGAAGGTTCGTTTCTTCTTCATATTGCTTTACATAATAGCGATCCGTTTTTCCGTAGAGTTTCCAATCAATATGGCGAATTTCGTCTCCAGGACCATAGGCACGATGTTCTGCAAACTCCACACTGAAACCATGATAAGGACTTTTATGCTGACCAATAATATATCCCTCCACGACCAATCGCGCCCGCAATGCCATGTTATCTAATTTGGCTACTGTTTCCGGTTGGAGATATTTTTTCTTATCTATCACGATAGACGTTAGATGTTAGGTGCTGGATGGTCTGTCTTTTATTGAATTTTGATATGCGATCAGTTTTGCTTTTAACTTTTCGATGAATGGTTCAGCATTATTCAATCGCTCTTTCGCAATATATTCTAAAGCTTCTGAAACAATTAATTGTGAATGAGTTTCATACAATGAAGCTAAAGCAATATCAATAAAATGCTTTCTATCATTAGCAGTTCTTCTACCTGTACTTTCAGCTATGCACGGGGGAATGCCGATTGCTGCATCTCTTAATTGGCTTATCAAGCCATATTTTTCTTCTTTTGGATATGATTTTGTAATCTGATAGATAGATTTCACATACTGTACTGATAATTTGAAAACTTCTAGCTCTTTAAATGAAGCCATTTCATTCCCCCATTATTTACATTTAACATCTAACCTCAACCGTCTAACCTATAAGTTTTAAAATAATTTCATCCACTTTTATGTCATCCGCTTCTGCGTTGAAATTGGTTATGATACGATGCCGCAAAACAGGTAACGCCAGTGCATTAACATCAGAAATATCCGGAGTGGGACGGCCATCCAATACTGCACGACCTTTGGCGCCAAGAATTAAATATTGTGACGCTCTTGGACCGGCTCCCCAGTCTATCCATTCGTTTACAAACTCAGGGGCTTTATCCGAATTTGGTCTGGTATTACTGACGAGATCAACAGCATATTCGACTACATTTTCTGCTACCGGAACGCGTCTGACTAATCCCTGGAATTCCAACAGTTTGGATTTTGTTATAATCGGATTCAGTGTTGATTCCATTCCGCTGGTTGTTGTCTGAACAATAGCCACTTCTTCATCCCGGCTTGGATAATCAATATTAATATTGAACATGAACCTGTCCAACTGCGCCTCAGGAAGCGGATAGGTCCCTTCCTGTTCAATGGGGTTTTGAGTTGCCAATACAAAAAAGGGTTCGTCCAATGTATAAGTCTGTCCGCCGGTCGTGACCGTATATTCCTGCATAGCCTGCAACAGTGCAGATTGTGTTTTAGGCGGTGTCCGGTTGATTTCATCTGCTAAAATTATATTCCCAAAAATAGGCCCTTTAAAAAAACGGAACTCACGCCTTCCGGTTGCATGATCTTCTTCGATAACCTCAGTGCCTGTGATGTCACTTGGCATTAGATCCGGTGTGAATTGAATGCGGCTGAATTTGAGGTCTAATAATTCTGACATGGATTTAATTAACAAGGTCTTTGCCAGTCCCGGAACTCCAACTAAAAGAGCATGCCCTTTACAAATTAGGGAAATCAGAAAATGATCAATGATATTTTGTTGACCGATGATCACTTTACCGATTTCATTCATAAAATCCCGGCGAAATTGTTCCAATTCTTTTACTAATTGTGAATCTTGCTGTATAGGCATTTTTTATCCTGGTAATTTGTTAATAGAACCCTTTGAAAAACCTATTGCACAAACCCGCCTATCCGCCAGAGCGGACAAGTTAAAAAGTTTAAAATTCGTTAGCTTTTCGTTGGAAAACTTGCCGATAGCCACGCTAGTGGCTGTGTTTTCCGCCTCAATTAAATAAATTTTAAGTCCTTTTTCTTCATACATCAGGTTTATCAAAAGGTTCTAAAAGTTTAGAAGGGGGCAAACTTAATAGTCAACACTCCTTGAATCAATCTTATTGTCTTGCCAGACCTTAAAAGATGGTCGAAATTCTCCATCCATGAATTCTGAAACAAATTCAAAACAGGCTCTAATCGGATTAAATCAAACCGAACTTGAATGTATTTGCAGTCATTTGCAAGAACCATCATTTAGAACCGAACAACTCTTTACATGGTTATATAAAAGCAGCGTGAATTCATTTCATGAAATGAGAAATTTCCCCAATGAATTGCGCCAACGATTACATGAACAATATTGTATTCATCCACTTGAATTAATTCGTGTGACCGGTTCAACTACTGAATCCACGCGCAAGTTCCTTTTTGGTTTGCAAACAGGTGAAATGGTTGAATCAGTATTAATGAGAGAAAAAAACCGAGTGACAATTTGTATTTCATCACAAGTTGGCTGTGTATTGGATTGTCTATTTTGTGCAACCGCTTCCATGGGTTTCCAGAAAAATTTATCTGTAGGGGAGATTGTTGATCAGTTCCTGCAAGTGAGAAGAGAATCTCAATCAGCGATTACCAATATTGTTTTCATGGGGATGGGAGAACCCTTTCTGAATTATGACAAAGTTATTGCAGCGGCGGACCTATTAAATAATGAAAATGGAATTAAATTTGGAGCACAGCGGATTACCATTTCCACAGTGGGTATTATACCAAAAATCATTCGTTATACAGATGAAAAACATCGTTATAAATTAGCAGTTAGTTTAAATGGCTTTTCACAGGAAAGCCGTCTTAAAACTATGTCCATTGCCAGAAAATATCCACTTCCGGAATTAATGAACGCCATTGACGACTATACCTCAAATTCCCGCCATCCGGTTACATTTGAATATGTATTGATGGAGGGAATTACAGATAGCATTGATGATGCATATAAGTTAATTAAATTATTGTCAGGAAAACGATGCAAGGTAAACATCATTCCCTATAATGAAATAGGGGGGGATTACCATCGGCCTCCGGAAAAAGTAATTAAAGCGTTTATTGCTGTGATGAAAAGCGCACCATTTCCGGTAACAATTCGGTGGAGTAAAGGTACAGATATTTCTGCCGGATGCGGTCAATTGGCTGTACTGGAAAAAACACCCTAATAAAGATAATCTGATTAATTCATCAGCTTTAAAATCAAAGGGTTTGCAAGGGAAGAAAAATAGGGGCGTCGTTGTATATAAAACGTAAATATGTAAAACGTAATTAAACATTTTTTTACGTTTTATGGTTTAAATAATTATTGAAGGGTATGATTCTGCTATCCACAAGTGTAGTGTTAAATGGCGTTAGTTTACTACTCTCTAATGAATAATTGAGGATAAATTTATTAATCATTAAAACCATATTAAATAAACACATGAATATAAACATTCGAAAAGAAGTAGAAAAAATTTCTGATGAAATCATTTCCATCCGCAGGGATATACATAAACATCCTGAAGTGGGTTTTGAAGTTTATCGAACTGCAAATTTAGTGGCTGATCGATTGAACGAACTTGGATTCAATGTCAGAACCGGTATTGGTAAAACAGGCATAGTCGCCGATTTAAAAGGCAGTAAAGGTCCAACCATTGCTCTCAGAGCAGATATGGACGCTCTGCCTCTTCAGGAAATCGGGGATAGTGATTTTAAATCTTTAAACGACGGTATTATGCACGCATGTGGTCATGATGGACATACAGCTATGCTTTTGGGTGCCGCACAAGTGTTGGCTGATAAAAAGGATGAAATTAAGGGCACAGTTCGATTTTTATTTCAGCCGGCAGAAGAGGGGGAAGGCGGCGCACGCTATATGATTGAAGACGGCTGTCTGGAAGGGGTAGATGAAGTGTATGGAATACATCTTTGGAATTATCAAAAATATGGTGAAGTGGGTGTGAAGAAAGGGCCTATTCTTGCAGCGGCGGATGTGTTTGAAATAAAGATTAAAGGTATAGGAGGCCATGGAGCTGCTCCGCAGGGTTCTGTGGATGCCGTGGTGGTGTCCGCCCATTTAATTACTGCTTTGCAAACTATTGTCAGTAGAAATACGAATCCATTGGAAAGTACAGTTGTTTCCATTGGCATGATCAATGGAGGATATAATTTCAATGTTATTGCCGATGAGGTTATCCTCAATGGCACAGCCAGGGCTTATACAGATGATAATCGCCAGTTGATTAAAACACGCATGAAGGAAATTATTGATGGAATTGGCCAGTCATTCGGTGCCGCCATTGATTTTGATTACCGTGATGGTTATCCGCCGACAATAAACGATGCAGCTGCTTATGAAAAGCTGTTAGTATCGGCAAAGAAGATTGTTGGTGATGGAGCAGGGTATCCCTATTTATCTATGGGCGGCGAAGATTTCAGCTATTATGCTCAAAAAATACCAGGTTGTTTTTTCTTTGTGGGGTCTGCCCCGGAAAACCAGCCCTTCAGGAGCGTGCCGCACCATTGTTCCCATTTTGATATTGATGAACGTGCTCTGATGGTTGGTACATCTATATTTGTACAGCTAATAGAAGACCAATTGATGACATAAAAAAAATTAAATATCAATGTGCTTTTATACATAAGTGAGCATTAACAATTTTATTGACAGAATTGACCTTAATGGCAATGTTCCGGGAATAAATTTTCACTCTATAAAATAGAGAAGAAAACCAGGTAAAAAGCAGGGAGATTTTCTTATACTAGATTTTTAATCATGTACTGGACCCGCTTTTTACCGCCTTCGGTGTCCTGCTCCCCAATGGAATAAAATCCAAACTTTTTATGAAAAAGAATTGAACCAAGGTTTGGCGGCTTAATATTTACTTCACAAGCCAAAACGGTTTTTTTTCTGCAGAGCAAATGATTGACTGTCTTCATATAATGCAATACCCAATCCTTGTCTTTGATATTCCTCTGCAACAGCTATTCTGTCAATATAGTAGAAAGATTTGTATCGTTCAGAAATCCAGATATAATTCATACTGTCATAAAGCTGGCCATCTTCCATGCCCATGAGGAATGCAGCAATCGCATCCTGCTGTTTTATGATCCGAAAATGAAATGTCATCTTTGCCAATTTTTTTAATCGTTCAAGTGTCAATGCACTAAGGTGAGGTTGGGATTGTTGATTCAACTCCAAAACTTGATGGAAATCTGCCGGAGAAATATCCTCAATATGAAAAGACATTAATAACCAATGGCAGTATTTTCTCCGCGTGTATCCGCCCCTCCGGTAATCCAATTATCCGTAATAACAATCGCATTTGCGCTGCCTAAATATTCCCAGGGATGCATTTTAACAATGTGACCTTTTTTCTCGAGGTTTTGGATAACATCCTGGGATAATCCTCTTTTTTCATAGAATAATATATCCGGGAGCCATTGAGAGTGAGTCCGGGGTACTGAAACGGCTTCTTGTACATCCATCCCATGAACAATTACATTAAGTATGGTCTGAAGAGTGGTGGTGATGATTGCAGAACCACCTGGGGACCCGGTAATCATAAAAGGATCGCCATTTTTTAATACGATAGATCGGAAGAGCACACGTCTGAACTCCAGTCACATTCCTTTATCTCGTATGCCGTCTTCTGCTTGAAAAAAAAAACAAAACATATATTGATTCAAAATCTCGTTTTCAAGAACAGTCCCAGTGTGCCGCTATTTCTTCATCACTCATTCTAGTGCACTACAAC
>CAJVYU010000003.1 GCA_913009735.1 uncultured Fidelibacterota bacterium | reverse complement strand
TTGAAATAATAAGGGGATTGTTTTTTGAATAAGTGGAAAAATCTGTCCAAAACCGTCCTTGATCGTCGAAAAGCATAAATTATTTTATCAAAAATATGTTAAAACTAATTTATTTTGGACAGCACTGGTTTGCTGTGGGACATGTCTTGTCTAAATTCACCCTTCAAAAATGGAGTAAACATGTCTGAATGGGTACTTATACTTGGATGTTCAGCCGGTCATGGCGGCGCCACCGCAAAACGCCTTGCGGAAGACGGTTATGGCATTATCGGTTTTCACTTTGACCGCGGGGAAATAAAAAAACAAGCCGAAGCCTTAAAAGAAGAAATATCCGGTATCAATAACGGCCGGGTTCATTTCTGGAATGTGAATGCCGCGGCCATTGAAACAATGGATAAATTTATTCCTCAAATAGCTGAAATCACAGGAGGCGAACCGGTAAAGATGCTTCTGCATTCCATTGCATTCGGTACCACCATGGACTTACTTGGTGAAACGCATGTCACAAGAAAACAAATGGACATGACCGTTCATGTGATGGGATCATCCTTGCTATACTGGACACAACGATTGCACGATGCCGGATTACTGGGTAAAGGATCGCGCGTTATGGGATTTACAAGCGAAGGGAATTATGTTGCAATGGAGGGATATGGTCCTGTAAGTGTTGCAAAAGTTGCCATGGAAGCCATTATTCGTCAAATTGGCTGGGAATTAGGTCGTTTTGGTATCACAGCAAATGCTATTCAGCCGGGTGTTACACCAACCAGAGCATTAACAAAAATTTCCGATCGATGGGAAGATTGGGTAAAACGTGCGGAATACCGTAATCCCATGCGACGCACCACCACCCCCGAAGACGTAGCGGGAGTAGTCTCCATGTTATTGCAACCGGAAGCCGATTTTATCAATTGTTCCACCGTTTACGTAGATGGTGGAGAACATCGTTCAGGGCGGATTTACTAATTAAATCAAGCGTAAAAAATAAAAAGCAACCTCTTTATCAATAGGAATTAGTTATAACGAATCAGATTAGCTCATCGAGTTTGCTTAGTTCTAATCTCTTTAAAGTTAATTTTTCCTAAAAAACAGAGGATCGCTTTCATGTTTACTGATATTATCGTTTATCTTCTATCGTATATAACTCAGAAGTAAACAGCTAATATTAATTAGATACTATAGAAGCATCAATAAATAATAATAATGTTTAATTATATAAACAGAATTAACTATATTTGTTCATATAATTAAACATTATGGCAAATAAAAGAACTATATTATTACCGAAAACGCAGAAAATACTTACTGCAGTAGGAGAGAATATTAAGTTGGCACGACTTAGAAGAAAACTAAGTAGTGAGCAGGTTGCGGAGCGTGCGAATATCAGCCGTACTACTCTATTCTACATTGAAAGCGGCCATGCGGGTGTGAGCATTGGATCGTATTTACAGGTTTTAACGGTACTCGGATTGGGGAATGATTTTACATTAATTGCTAAAGACGATGAATTGGGAAGAAAACTGCAAGATGCTAAAATGATAACAAAAGGAAGGGCTCCGAAGAGACATAATAAGTCATGAACAGGAAATTTGACAAACGTCATATCTACGTGTTTGCACACTGGCAAGGAATGGAGAATCCAAACCCTTTAGGGATATTACACTCTGAAATATTAAGAGGAAAAGAAATATTTTCTTTTGAATATGATGAGGAATGGTTACAGTCAAAACATGCACAATTACTCGACCCGGATTTGCAATTATATTCAGGACTTCACTTCCTAAACAATGAAGGCAAAGAAAATTTTGGTTTGTTTTTAGATTCATCCCCCGATCGCTGGGGACGTATTTTGATGAGAAGACGAGAAGCTGCATTGGCGAGATCAGAGGAACGGGAAGAACAGAAGTTGTTCGAAACGGATTATTTATTAGGCGTTTATGATGGTCATAGAATGGGAGCCTTAAGATTCAAAATAAAAGAAGATGGGCCATTTTTAAACGATAATAAAGAAATGGCCAGCCCACCTTGGACTTCATTAAGAGAGCTAGAAGAAATTAGCTTGAAACTTGAAAAAGATGACGCAGTTGAGGACCCTGAATACCTGAACTGGCTAAGCATGTTATTTGCTCCAGGAGCATCACTTGGAGGAGCAAGACCAAAAGCGAGCGTAGTTGATACTGATGGTTCTTTATGGATAGCTAAATTTCCAAGTAGAAACGATCAAGAAGATATTGGTGGTTGGGAAATAGTGACATATAAACTAGCGCAGGCAGCTGGAATAAACATGGCAAAATCACGGGCAATGAAATTTTCTTCGAACCATTACACCTTTCTTACTAAACGTTTCGATCGAAAGATCAATGGTGAAAGAATCTATTTTGCATCAGCAATGACCATGTTGGGGTATGTAGACGGCGCTGACTATTCAGATGGGGCCAGCTATCTAGATTTAGTAGAATTTATTTCAAACAATGGGGCCAATATTATGCAAGATTTGGATGAATTGTGGAAAAGGATTGTATTCAGTATCTGCGTCTCAAATACAGACGATCATCTGAGAAATCATGGATTTATATTAACGAATGAAGGTTGGCTTTTGTCTCCCGCATATGACGTTAACCCCGTAGAAATAGGAAGAGGATTAAAATTGAATATATCCGAAAACGATAATTCTCTTGATTTAAATGTTGCAATGAAAGTACATAAATATTTTCGTTTGACAGAGAAACGAGCATTACAAATAATTGAAGAAGTGAAAACTGCTGTTAGAAACTGGAGGGACGTTGCAACAAGGTTTGGCCTCTCAAGGGCCGAAAAAGACATGAAGGCAGTAGCCTTTTCGAGGGCAGAAAACTAACAAATCTAATAGTCTTGAATGTTGCAATAAGGAGAAAAAGACCTAAATTTTCTCCATTATAAATTAAAACGTGTGTTAGTCTAAAATTTCTTTGTGGAGATCAATCACGTCATGTCGATCTTCTAATATGAACTTATGATTGAATGAAACGCGAAGATTTGCTTCCCGAACCCACACGACAGCAATATGTTCTTTTCTTTCGTTAATTTCAGCACATTCCAGGAAGAGAATGGATTGATAAATATCCAGACACATATCCACAATACGTTTTGCAACATAGTCGGTGTATTCTGAATTTTTCTTCTCTTTTACAAAAGCGATTGTCTCATATAATAGAGGGACCATGTCTTTGGCAACGCGGACAACGGGATTCAGTCGTCGTGGGAATTCGTACTCAACAAAATCTTGAAAAATTTTATCCATAACACCCGATAATATGCCGCTAAGCGCACCAATGACCTGTAATTGGGAAGTCCCCTCATAGATATTGGTAATTCGTGCATCGCGATAATAGCGTTCCATGTTATAATCTTTCATAAAGCCGCTGCCGCCCATAATCTGAATACCTTTGTAAGCAACTTCGTTGCTCATTTCAGAGTTATAATATTTTGATAATGGAGTAAGCACAGACGCCAGGCGCTCGTACATTTTAATTTGTTTTTTCATTTCCAAATCAACAGCTTCACCTTTTTCTTTAGCTGTTTCCATATGTGCGGTGGGAATCTTAAACATATCTACAATCCGACCAGCCTCATAAAGAAGTAATCGTCCGGCTTCGATTTTTAAACGCATATCGGTGAGCATATCATATACAGCCGGGAATTTGATAATGGGTTTCCCAAATTGAATACGTTTTTCGGCGTATTCATGAGCTTCTTTATATGCGGCTTCGGCAATTCCAATTGCTTGAGCAGAAACTCCCATCCTTGCACCATTCATTAACGACATTACATATTTAATGAGTCCGCGTTTCCGCTGTCCCACAAGATAAGCCGGTGTATTATTGAATGTCATATCGCAGGTAGGCGATCCGTGAATACCCAGTTTATTTTCTAATCGACGAATGTAAATCGTCTCATCCCTGGAGCAGACAAACATGGAAAGTCCGCGTCCGTCTCGAGTTCCTTCTTCTGACCGGGCTAAAACCAATAGTGTATCGCCATTCCCGTTGGTAATAAATCGTTTTACACCATTCAAATGCCAAACGTTTGGATCTTCTCCGGGTCGAGGGGGAATCGCAGCAAGACGGACAGACTGTAAGTCGGAACCGGAATCCGGTTCCGTTAAAATCATAGCACCGGTAGCATCACCGCTGGCTAACCCTGTAATAAATTGGCGTTTCTGGTCATTGGTTCCAAATTCATTGATGGTTTCACCAATATCCTGTAAACCAACAAGGTTCATGAGGGAAGCGTCGGCGCGGGAAACCATTTCCAATACGGCGATTTTCACAACTTGCGGCATATTGAGTCCACCATAGGCGCGGGGCAGGGATATTCCCATAAGTTGTGCACGTTGAAAATCTCGCAGGTTATTTTGAACTAACTTATGATAAGTAACTTTTCCATCAGAAACGGTATTCCCTTCACGATCAATTTGTCTCGCACGTTCAGCGATAGGACCGGCACAGAGTTCACCGGCTAAATCACAAATATCAAAATAGTTCTCAACAGCTTCATCGGCATTCTCAGGAGCAAAATCAAATGTTTTCACATCTGAATAATCATTTTCCATAAGATCCGCCAACGCTTTAAGCCCTACCCGTTCAAGGTTGAAGCGAATATCGGGTGTGTCTTTAAAATAATTTCCCATGATTAATTTTTTCCCTTATAGGCTTTTATCATCATGGGGATAACTTTGTGGAGATCACCAACAATGCCATAATGGGCAACATTAAAAATTGGAGCTTCAGGATCAGTGTTAATCGCAATGATTTTACCCGATTGGTCCATCCCCACTCGGTGCTGTACAGCCCCGGAAATACCACAAGCAATATAAAGTTTTGGTCGAACAGTCGTTCCGGTTTGACCCACCTGGTGTTCTTTGCCGATATAGCCATTATCTACGGCAGCGCGGGATGCGCCAACAACTCCGCCCAGTGTTTCCGCTAATTGTTTAATAAGATCAAAATCTTCTTTGCTGGCAACGCCGCCGCCGCCGGAAACAACAATGCTTGCACCCTTCATATTGACTTTCTTTTCATGAATCATGCGCTCAAGGACGGTATTAATAAATGGAATTTTGTCCCAATGAACATTTTCGAAAGGTTTAATAGTCCCTTTTCGTTTTTTTTCTGGCACACTAAGTTTAATCACGCCCTCGCGGACGGTTGCCATTTGTGGTTTATGCTCCGGTGTAATAATAGTGGCAATAATATTTCCGCCAAATGCGGGACGTATCTGATATAAAATATTTTTAAACGTTTTCTTCTGTTTTTTGTCTTCATGGTCTCCGATTTCGAGGTCTGTACAATCTGCGGTGAGACCCGTTCTTAAGGCGCTCGCAACCCGTGGAGCGATATCCCGACCAATGGCCGTTGCTCCAAATAATACAATTTGCGGTTTGGATTCGCGCACAAAATCACTTACGATTTTTGCATAAGGCAATGTTTCATAAAACTCGAGACGGCGATCGCAAACGGTATAAACCGTATCACAACCATATGAAATAATCGTTTGACCACAGATGTCTACATTCGTTCCCGACAAGACAATGGCATCAACGTTGACATGGAGTGTATCAGCAAGTTCCCGGGCTTGGCATACTAGCTCAAGACTCACGTCTGCCACGTTACCGTGTTCCATCTCAATGAAGACCAGAACGTTTTCAGGTTGTTTAGCCAAAAGTTCTATCCTCAATGAGTTCTATAATCATATCATGAATACCTTCCGGGCTGGGTTCAATCTTTTTTAATTCCGAAGCAGCAAAGACCACGCTCTGCACTTTTTTAACTTTGGTTGGACTACCCGGTAAACCGATCTGTTCATGATCTGCGTTTATATCGTCGGCTGTCCAGGTTTCAAGATACAGTCCTTTTGTTTTTAATTCTTTTTTCTTTTTCTCGATTTCATCCAGGAGGAGTTCCATTCCGTATTCGCCGGTCGTTGAGCTTCTTTTTACTTCCTGTTCAGCTTCAATCGATGTTCGGGCTTTTTTATATTTCATCAATCGCTTCGCCCCGAAAGTCCGCGGAAGATTGGCAGAAGATGTTACCGTAATAAGGAGCGGCAAAGACGTGTTAACCGTTTCGCTGACATGCCCAAGAGTGCGTTTTAAGGTAATGGAATTTTTATCAACATTAACAACTTCTTCAACATATGTTAGTTGATTGATGCCCAGTTTTCCTGCAACCTGAGGGCCGATTTGTGCCGTATCGCCATCGATGGCTTGCCGGCCGCACAGGATGAGATTTACATCTCCGACTTTTTCAATACCAAGGGCAAGCGTGTAAGAAGTGGCAAGAGTATCAGCGCCGGCAAAATGACGATCTGTAATTAGAATACCTGCATCGGCGCCCATATACATCGCTTCTCGGAGAATATTGGCGGCTCGAGGCGGCCCCATCGTCATAACGGTGACCGTGGCATCCGTTTGGTCTTTAATCTCCAATGCCATTTCCAAAGCGTTTAAATCTTCAGGATTAAAAATAGCCGGAAGGGCACCACGATTCACTGTGCCATCGGCTTTCATTGCATCCGCTGTCACGTTGTGTGTGTCAGGGACTTGTTTTGCTAATACAATTAGTTTTATTGGCATAAAGGAAGCGCAAAAGATATTAGCACTGATTCATATTGTCCAACTCTTTTTTAAGACAAAATAGTTCGACTTTTCAAATACCCTCGAATGCGCTGTGCAGCCATGCCCGATGACGAGGCTAAAACAATTTCTCTATTATTACGACCGGAAACAGATTTTATTAAATGGTAGCGAAAGCCGATCAGGTTCTTTTTAAAGTTTAATTTAAAAGAAATGGATCAGGAGTCTGAATCCCGGAGTTGGATTCGCTTCTTTAAAAGAGTAAGTATTTCATAATACTCACGAGTTGGCAGAAGTTCAAAACTTGTTTCTGCTTCCTTCAGCGCGTAATCCCACCAGTCTTTTTTTGTATACATTAATGCCAATCTGTAATGAGCCTTGGCTAATAGTTCATACTCTTCACGGCTCATGGTTTTTGTGTCGTTTGGGAGGAGGCGGGTCACCTCTCTATATTCTAATATTGCTTCATCAACCAGCCCTTTTTGAGCATACCATTGAGCTAGATTAATATGGCGCTGCGGATCATCCTTGCAGCCGGTCACGGCTAATAGAATCAACAGTAATAATATGAATTTAAGGTGTTTAATCATTCTCGGATACCCGATGAATTTCAAGGATCGCCTTCAGGAAAACAAGGAAAAAGTTGGTTGATTGATAATTGATGAGGCGTGAGTAGTAACCGGTTAAAGGTTCCTTGTGAAATTGTAGTATGTGGAATAGTTTTAAAACAAGAAAAAAGTGACAATTTAAAAAAACACATACGACTCAACGGTTACCTCTCAACGGCCGGGTATTCACCGCTAACCATTCGTAAGGTGTGGACGGCGCCTGGGTTCTTTTACCCAAAAGGTTAAGAGTAATAACCCAACGAACACCAACGCACCAAGCACGATAAATAGATTTCGGGTTCCTATCATTGGATTCAGTAAACTTGCCATTACGATCATTAATAAAATGAACGGCGCCAGAAAAGTATCAATTAACGCCATATATATTTTACTATCTCTTGTTTCAGCAAATTCATAAACCATATTCATGGCAGATGGCATAAATCCGCCTTGCCCTAACCCCAGAAAAAGAAAAATTGCGTATACATGATACATCGAACTGGCAAATACAGTAAAAATAATTGCCAGAAGATAGCCGCTGAAAGATAGCGTAATGGCCGTTTTATGTCCCCAGCGGTCACCAATTTTCCCTGCAAACACGCTGCCAAACCCAAATGCAATAACTTGTAAAATGGTAAATACACCCGCTTCACTGATGTCAAAACTGAAAAGATCCTGAGTATAAACGGCATAAAGACTCATAGCGGGGAAATGGGCTGTGATAAAAATGCGGCTGAACAAATAGTATCTAAAATTCCTATGTGTTTTAATGATGGATTTTGTATCGTTCCAAAAATCAGTAATTGTCTTATGAGGAGTGTTTGCGGATTTATTGTCAATATTGAATAGTAGAAAAACTAATATTCCGACGGTGATTGAACTACCCAGGATAATAAAACCCCAGCCAAAATTATTTGGAAACGGAATGGAACTATTCAGCAATATCTTAACAAGGATACCGCCGATGAATCCGCCAATGCTGTTAAAAGCAAAAGAAATCCCCAGGTAATTACCGCGATTTTTTCGAGGAAATACGTGAGAAAGAAACCCGGTCCAAATAGGTATAATAACACCAAGCGCTAAACTGTAGAAAATAAAACACACATAATAGTACACCCACGCAGAAGGTCCCGTAGGAGCAAAAAAAGCAAAGATAAATCCCACGATTAGAATCGGAGGCAATACGGTTGTATGTGATATGATAACAGCTTTTTTAATATTCCGAATATTTCTCCCCAGCGCGGCGGAAAAAAGCATTGGGAAAGCCAGCAAAATACCGAAGAGCCCTGCAATCGAAATAATAACCGCATCGGGAGCTCCAAGTTTTTTTAAAAATAATGGAATAACAGCATAGGTAGAATGAAATGCAATGCCGAACCCCCAGCTAAATTCATGAATGCAATTGTAAAAAAGATTTTGCTTTAGTTTTTGCGTGGTAAGGTTAGCCATTATTTTTTTGTCGTTCCTGGGTCAGCATTACAATGGCTGTAAGCAAAATAACGGATCCTGCTATCTGAGCCGGGGACATGGACCGTCCGCGAACAAACCAATCAATACTTATAGCAGATAACGGCCAGAACAATTCATATATGGTTGCATGTGATGCGGGTAAGTGTTTGAGTCCATAGTAATAAATGAACAAAGCCACTGCCCCGGTGGACGCAACGATCAACATTAAAGAATTCCATTGGGCTCCGGTCATTTCCGTTACAGCTGTTATATCTTGGGAAGCCAATAAAACAAACCCTGCCAGCAAAGCAGTAACGGTTAATCGAAGAGAGGTAACCACCTGGAAGGGCAATCTTGTTAAAGCATGCTTTCCCAATACGGTGGAACTCCCCCAGCTGAATGCAGCCAGTAATGCCAATAAAGAAGCAATGGTGGTGCGGTCATCCCAGGCGGACATGGAGGTCACTCCGAATGTGACCAGATATCCTCCCACGAGGGCGACTCCTGCCAGAAGAAGAAAACGACTGGAAAGTTTTTCTTTTAAAATAACCGAAGCAAGAAGAATTGCAAAAATCGGTTGAAATTTCTGCAGGAGTACCACTACAGATAAATCAATATAGTTTATATAACTTAATGCTTTTGTGTAGAAAAATGTCCCGAGAATACCACCACAAATACTTATCCATAACATTGACCCCCAACCTCGCTGGTCCAACATTTTAACCTGGCTCCACCCTTTAATCAAGAAAGGTAGAAAAAGTATTGCTCCGAATGCATGTTCCAGGGTGATAATCAGAAAAGATGGTATGTCGTATAATTGCTGGCGCAGGATACCGTCGAGGCTCCACAGGAAAGCGGCTATAATGACAGCCAGTGGTGGAAAGTACTTTTTCATGGCCGGGAAATTAAGCCCTCTTTGGCTTGATGAAACAGTCGATTCAGACTATTTTAGCACCACCAACTTTTTCGTAATCTGTTTTCCCGGTGTCTTTAAACAATAAAAATAAATTCCGCTGGGTAAATTACCGGCATTCCAAATAACCTTATGCTCACCGGCTACCCGTTTACCATTCACCAGCACAGCCACCTCCTGTCCCATGATATTATAGATCGTCAGTTTAACCTCGGCCCGGATGGGCAATTCATAGCGGATGGTGGTAACCGGGTTGAAGGGGTTGGGATAGTTTTCATGGAGAGTGAATGTCGTTGGGGTCGCATTATGATCATACTCTGTACCCAGAAAATGGATCACTTTTAAATAAATATCATCTATTATAAAAGGTGTAGCAGCATCGGGAGGTTGAGCTGATATGCGTATGAACAACGGGGTGTTAAAATCGGAAAGACTTACCTCCTGCTCTACAAAATCACCGCTAACCCGTCTTAAGCGATTCAGCCCAAGAACCAACAAAATTACGTGTAACGATACCTGTAAGTGCCTGATAAATAGGGTTCGGTATTTCGAAAACAGGTCATATGGTGTTGTAGTGCCGACCTACCCTATTGCTATTCAATCATAATAAAGTAAAAATTCGGTTATGTTTTTACGAGCCAAAAACCGTTTTAAGGATGGTAAAAACCATCGATATTGGAGCATTGTTGAGAACCGACGTGTATCTAATGGTCGTGTTGTACAGAGGCAAGTATTGTATTTAGGCGAGATCAATGATTCTCAGAAGGCCGCCTGGTGTAGAACAATCGATGTATTTACCGATGGGCAATCGCAGCCTACCCAGATGGCCATATTTCCGGAAGACAGAAAAGCTCCCGTGCTTGATTGCGATGTTGTTCAGATCAGACTTAGCCAGCTACAGCTGCATCATTCCCGCCAGTGGGGAGCGTGCTGGTTATTTTGTCAGTTGTGGGAGCAATTGGATTTTGATGAGTTTTGGTCAGAAAGATTAACCCCTTCCCGGAAGGGAACCCGGTGGCTGAATGTTTTCAAGACCCTGGTAAGTTACAGCTTGATAGATCCGGGCAGTGAATGGCGGTTGCACCGTCATTGGTATATCAACAGTGCCATGCCCGATCTATTGGGAGAGGATTTTTCTTTGGTTCAGATTGACAAGCTGTATCGTTGTCTGGATAGATTATTGGAATATAAGGAGGATATGTTTTCTTTTTTACGTCAAAAGTGGGAGACCTTGTTTGATGTAAAATTTGATGTTCTATTATATGATTTGACCAGCACCTATTTTGAGTGTGATCCCCCTAAATATAGTAAAAAGAAATTTGGCTACAGCCGGGACAAGCGACCTGACTGTGTCCAGGTGGTTATTGCTCTGATAGTCACGCCTGAAGGTTTTCCAATGGCTTATGAAGTAATGCCTGGCAATACCTCAGATAAGACCACCTTACCTGCTTTTCTTTCAAGAATAGAAGAACAATATGGGCGGTACGACCGAATATGGTTAATGGATCGTGGTATTCCCACCGAAGAAACCCTGGCAGCCATGAGACAGATGGAATATCCGGTACATTACCTGGTGGGGACTCCCAAAGGACGTTTGACTAAACTGGAAAAAAAGTTTCATTCTTTACACTGGAATAAAGCCCGTGAGTCCGTGGAGGTAAAACTCTTAGAAAATGGTGATGAACTCTATATCCTTGCAAGAAGTGCCGGTCGTGTGAATAAGGAACGATCAATGCGTCAACGTCGATTGAAAAAACTTTGGAGCCGTTTACATGAATTACAAGAGCAAAAACTCACACGGGATCAGTTATTGCTAAAGCTGGGGGCAGCCAAAAAAGAAGCCGGCCGTACCTGGTCATTGGTGAAAATTAATTTACCGGGGAAAAACCAGTCGGTTACGAAGGAAACCTTTACCTTTGTATTAGATAAAAAACGCTTGGCACAAGTAATACGCCGGGAAGGAAATTATCTCTTACGGTCCAATCTTACTAAAGAACGTCCTGCAAAACTGTGGGAATACTATATTCAGCTTACAGAAGTTGAACAGGCGTTTAAAGAATTAAAAAATAATTTGAAGATCCGCCCGGTTTTTCATCAGAAAGATCACCGAATCGAAGCACATATATTTATTGCCTTTGTAGCCTACTGTCTCCAGGTTACATTAAAACAGCGGTTAAAAGCGTTGGCCTCTGGGTTGACTCCAAAAGCTGTTATAGAAAAGTTTATTTCAATGCAGATGCTGGATATTCACTTGCCTACAACTGATGGTAGACAAATTATTCTATCAAGATACACTCAACCTGATAAAGATCAACAGTTACTTTTACACCAAATGAATCTGGTTCTACCGGATCAACCCCCACCGAAAATTACCTCCGGAATGAAAATTACCAACTAGAAAATTTTTGTCCTGTAGTGCCGACCTTTTAGACTCGAGTCCTTGATATCAATAACTTACAGGTTTTTGATCCGCGAACTGCTTAAGACGGGTTAACATTGGTAAGGGTGGTGCAAGAAATGGGAAGACCCGCATGTTTTCGAGAAATAAACAAATGCCTCATTTTATGGAATCGCTCAATTTAGGTCTATGTATAAATACCAATATTTCAAAGATTATTCTTTTTCCCAATCTGCATAATTGGGTGTTGGCGGATTACCGAATAGAATATCCACAAAATCCTCTTCCAGTGACCCTACAGGGGATTCTATAATTCTACCGATTTCCTTTCCTTCTTTATAAAATATCAATGTGGGAACGTGGTGAATATTCTGTCCCTTTTGTTCTCCCCCAGGACTGACTTTTTTTCTATCAACGCTCATGATCTTCAGTTTTTCTTCATCAAAGTTCAAATAGTCTAAAATTTTATAGATTCGCGGTACTTCTCTCCGACTGTCCCCGCACCATGTTCCCATAAAACATTCAAGTGTTAAGTCCTTATCAACTTCTGATATCATGGAAAGCGTTTCTTCATCAATTACATAGCTTTCATATCCTTCCTTAAACCACTCCTTGAAGTCATCTCTGCTTTCATAGTCACTCCGTTGGCTTAAACCGATAAGCATGGGATCGCCTGTTTTTTCATCTATAATCAATTGCGGTGTTTGCGCTATTATGATGGATAGTAAGGTTATTAACAACAACAGTATTTTTCTCATATTATCTACCCTGCCTTATTCATTAGACAAGTATGTCACGAATTTTGTCAAATAGACACAAAGTGTTTTTATGAAAAACTTTTTATTATTCAATTATTTTTTCAACTTCTATAATATCAGTGTTTATCCGTGTTTATCTGCGGCTGGTAAATTAATCGGGCTAAATAAAGTTTGTTGATCGGTTTCTAATAAGCTCGGGTCATTATTTTTTGTCGAATTTACACGGGTGGATACAGGATAGGCATTCATTTCTTCTTCGTCATAAGGCTGGAGTAAATGCAAAACCGTTTCCAATGGCTCATCGGAGATCCAAACTTTCTCTGTTTCCTGAGAAAGCATAGCCGGCATGCGATTGTGAATGGGTTTTATGAGTTCATTCGGCTCAACGGTAATAATCGTAAACGAACGCACTTCCCTGCCATCCGGTGCAGACCATGATTCCCAAAGACCCGCATAAGCAAACAGACTTTCATCTGTTAACGTGATGCGATATGGTTGTTTATTAGCCCCGGAACGCTCCCATTCATAAAAACCGTCTGTTATCACTAAACAGCGTCTTTTTTGCACTGCATCACGAAATGAGGGCTTTTCTGTAATGGTTTCTGCGCGGGCATTGATGAGTTTATTCCCGATACGTTCATCCTTCGCCCAATGTGGGATTAATCCCCAGCGATGAAAGGAAGCCTGTTCCTGTATGTCGTTTGTAATGATGGGTAATATTTGATTTGGCGCTGCATTGTACGTTTTGGAGAACATGGTGGGATCGATGTGAATTTCGAAGCGTTCCTCGATTTCTTCCTTGTCTTTTGTGAGTGTAAAGCGTCCGCACATGTTAGAATTTATGTCAATTAATTATATTCATAATGGATCTTATCGCAAAAAAGACATACAAATCAAAATGGCTCTGTTCTATATAATGACTGAATTAAGGAATAAACTCAACTTTCAAATTAATAAGATTGCACACTACGAAGAAAAACCGATGAATCGGTTCCGGCTTGTTATTGTTTCCACCCCACGAATTAATTCGTGGGTTTTAGGATCAATACGCCATTTCACAACAATATATTTTGTTTCCAATGAGGACGCAACCCACGATATTAATCGTGGATGTGAGTGAACTCAATAATCAGAACCGTTTTACCGGTTTATTAAACCCACTTTAATTCATTCGTATATCCAACATATATAAAGTTTTTTCCGGGTTTTCTAATATATAAACATACCACATATCACCTTCATAATACTGGTTATAAATATGATCGGTTAGTCAACTGAAGATTTTATGTTGGCCTGCCGACCGAAGGTACCACATAGCAATACGCAAGTTGGCGGAGAGGGAGACCAAACTACGCTTCGCCTTCGTTTGGCCTGGATTCTCACAATTATTCCCTCACTGGAGAATTCTTTTTTTCAAAATTGTTTTCCCCGAACCAGTCTTAAAATATTTTTCTAATCGTTTAGCTTTTTGCTCCGATGTTACTGCAACATAGGCACTTAATATCAAGGGAAGATAGGCTTTAGTAGATTGAGTATTACCATCAGAATGTTCTTTTAACCGTCGCTTTAAATCATTTGAATGTCCAATGTATATAAAGTTTTTTTTCGGGTTTTCCAATGCATATACATACCACATATCATCTCCATAATTCTGGTTATAAATATGGTCGGCTAATCAACTGAAGATTCTTCTTATGTTGGCTAGCCGACCGAAGGTACCACATAGCAATACGCAAGTTGGCCTGCCGACCGAAGGTACCGCATAGCAATACGCAAGTTGGCCTGCCGACCGAAGGTACCGCATAGCAATACGCAAGTTGGCCTGCCAACCGAAGGTACCGCATAGCAATACGCAAGTTGGCCTGCCGACCGAAGATACCGTGAAGCGGTACGCAGGTTGGCGGAGAGGGAGAGATTCGAACTCTCGAACCAGATTATCTCCGGTTACTCACTTAGCAGGCGAGCGCCTTCAGCCAGCTCGGCCACCTCTCCAAGTAATTTTTATATGTTGTTTTACGGCGGGGAAATTAGCAATCTGATCAAGCGCGTACAAACTGTTTCCCGCTCAATTGTATGACAGCTCCTTTTAATTCCATTCCTAAAAGTAATGTAAGTGTCTTTGTCAGATTTACTCCTGATACGGACACAATTTCATCTATATGCTGAGGCTGATGATTTAGAACGACCAATAATGATCTTTCGTCATCTGTTAATTTAAGGTTGATCGTTTCCTGCACGGGTCTGCGTGGTTTAAATAACTTCGGTTGAATATGATCGATAACCTGTTTTCCTCTTTCCACTGGGAATGCACCATTCCGAATTAACCGAATCGTTCCCTTGCTCTGGGGATCGGTTACTCGTCCCGGAACAGCAAACACATCTCTGTTTTGATCTACAGCATTAAATGCCGTTAAGATGGCGCCGCTCCTATGTCCTGCTTCGATGACAACCGTAGCGTGAGATAGTCCGCTGATAATCCGATTACGTTGGGGAAAATTTCCGCCATCCGGTTTAGTGCCAAACCGAAATTCGGAAATAACGGTCCCTTTTTCGCAAATTTCGTTAAACAATTTCCAATTTTCAGCTGGGTAAACAACATCAATTCCACTGCCAAGAACTGCGATGGTCCGCATCTTATTTTTTACGGTTTCTTTATGGGCAATAGTGTCAATACCTCTGGCCAAACCGCTGACAACCGTTATTTCGGAAGAATTCAGGTCTTTCACGATAGATATTGTCATACTTTTACCATAAGGTGTGAACTTTCTTGTGCCAACTATGGCGACTGCATCTTCTTCTTTATTCAGCGATTGTCCTTTTGTAAATAAAATGACAGGTGGATCATAAATTTTCTTTAACATAATCGGATATTCATCATCCCAGATGGAGACAATAGATACATTTAAATTCTCGGATTTTTTAACCTCTTTTTCGCCAAAATCGAAATCGTTATAATTCTTTATCGATCCGGCAATTGCGATATCAATACCAGACTGCTGACATAAGTCCTTTTTTGTTGCATTGAATACTGCATCGCCATTCTCAAAATGTGCCATAATGTTTCGAACTCTTTGGGGTCCAAGTTTCGGTACATTTAATAGATTTAATATTTGGATAAGATCAGTCTTTTTCATGCAGTAATTCAGTTATACGAGATATCAATTGTTTAACACCCTGGTTAGTCACCGAGGAAATATCCAGCATATTAGACATATGTGACCACATTGCATCTGTATCATCATTTCTCAAGTCTATTTTCGTTCTGATAATCAAATAGGGTTTTTTCTTCATATCAGGATTATATGTTTTTAATTCTGCTGATAATGTTTCAAAAACAGATTGTGGATTTTCTTCTGTACAATCAATCATAAATAATAAAACTTTGGTTCGTTCCACATGTTTTAAAAATTGATGCCCTAATCCCTTACCTTTAGCAGCACCTTCAATCAGTCCGGGAATATCCGCCATGACAAATGACTGAAATTCTCCATATTTCACGATACCAAGATTCGGCTCTAGTGTAGTAAATGGATAATCTGCAATTTTCGGTCGAGCTGACGATACAACCGATAATAAAGTAGATTTTCCGGCATTAGGCAGTCCAACCAAGCCCACATCGGCCAGTACTTTGAGCTCAACCTCAAATGTTTCCGCTTTTCCTTCCATTCCCGGTTGGGCATAACGAGGCGTTTGATGGGTGGCTGATTTAAAGCACGCATTTCCTCTGCCACCTATACCACCCTTAAGAGCGATAAAGACCTGATTGTCTTCAACAAGGTCAGCAGTAACTTCACCTGTATTTTCAATTTTTATAACTGTTCCCAGCGGAACTCGAATGAGAGCATCTTCCCCATTTTTCCCAGTCTTTTGATTGGAAGATCCGGGTTGGCCATTTTTTGCTTTATATACTTTTTTATAGCGAATATCCCGGAGTGTGTGCAATTGCCTGTCTGCTCGAAAGATAACATCTCCCCCTTTGCCGCCATTTCCTCCGTCAGGACCTCCTTTGGGTACAAATTTCTCCCGTCGAAACGAAACGGCACCGGCACCGCCCTTCCCTGATATGCATTTTAAAATTGTATAATCAACAAACATAATAATTCAATTTAAAACAAAAAAGGTGCGCAGGTGGCGCACCTTTTTTTCAGATTCATTTTTCATCATTTACATATTGCTGATAATAGCTTCAGCAAATCCCGATGTAGACAACTTTGTTGCGCCTTCCATTTGTCTTTCTAAATCGTAGGTTACCTTTTTTTGTAATACCGTTTCACGGATCGCGTCAATAATCAAACTACCGGCTTCCTTCCACTCCAAATAATCCAGCATCATAACACCGGATAAAATGAGAGAACCGGGGTTAACTTTATCCTGGTTTGTATATTTGGGAGCTGTACCATGCGTGGCTTCAAATAATGCCACATGATCTGACATATTTGCTCCCGGAGCCATGCCTAATCCACCGACTTGTGCTGCACATGCGTCAGATAAATAGTCACCGTTTAAATTTGAAGTAGCAATAACATCATATTCTTCAGGACGAAGAAGTACCTGCTGAAACATGGCGTCTGCAATCCGATCTTTGATAATAACCTTATCATTCGCTATACCAGAATATTCATCCCATAAAGCTTTTTCTGTAATAACATCATCAGAGAATTCATCCATTGCCAATTCATATCCCCAATCACGGAAAGCTCCTTCAGTAAATTTCATTATGTTGCCTTTATGAACAAGAGTGACGCTTTTCTTGTCATTTTTAATTGCAAATTGAATGGCTTGCTTTACTAATCGTTTTGATCCAAAAGGACTCATAGGTTTAATTCCAAGTCCTGATAATTCTCTGATTTCTTTATTAAAATCATCACGCAGAATTTTAATTAGTCGATTAGCATCATCTGACCCACTTTCCCATTCAATACCTGCATAAACATCTTCTGTATTTTCCCTGAAAATGACAATATTAAGGTTACCCGGCTTAAGAACCGGACTTGGGACGCCGGTAAAATGACGTACAGGGCGTATACAGGCATACAGATCTAATATTTGTCTCAATGCAACATTCAAGCTCCGAATCCCTCCTCCTACAGGAGTGGTTAAAGGCCCTTTAATTGAAACAAAATATTCACCAATCGCTTTGGGTGTTTCATCCGGAAGCCATTTACCACATTCATTATAAGACTTCTCTCCTGCAAGAATTTCCATCCACTGTATTTTCCGTTTTCCATCATAAGCTTTTTTGACTGCAGCATCAAAGACCATTTTTGACGCTCGCCAAATATCAGGTCCTATTCCATCTCCTTCGATAAATGGAATGATCGGATTATCAGGGACGACGAGCTTATTATTTTTTAGAGTTATTTTTCTACCTTCAGCAGGAGCTGTATACTGTAAATTATTTGACATTAATCTTTATCTTTCTTTTCGTTTTTAGTTGTTTCTTTTTTTGTTTCGGATTTTTCTTTCGATGAAGTTTTTCCATTATTTTTATAATCGGTTTCATAATAACCGGTTCCTTTAAAAATTAATCCCGTTCCACCACTGACAATGCGGCGGACATGGCCATTACAAGATGGACATTCTTTTATTGTGGGATCAAACATAGATTGAAATACTTCAAAGATATGTCCGCAATCTTTGCAAATGTAATCGTATGTAGGCATTAATTATCTTATTTTAAGAAATGAAACAGGTAAAACCGGGGTACGAATTTATAAAAATTCAGCTATTCAATTTCATATGTAATTGATCTAAAACGTACGTTGGAACATAATCGGCAACATCCCCATTTAATTTTACAATATTTTTTAAAACTGATGAATTTAAATGAATATATTTTTCATCCGGCATCATAAAAATCGTTGTGATCTCCGGGGCCATGTGATAGTTCATCATAGCCATTTGAAACTCATATTCGAAATCACTGACGTGCCGTAACCCACGAATAATCGCCATAGCAGACGACTCTTTCGCAAAATCAACGATCAAACGATCCGTTGTCATCACTTGTATATTGTTTAATTGATGCGTTGATTTTTTGATCATATCCATTCGTTCTTCAACGGAGAATAATGGATTTTTGTTGGGATTACCGGCCACCACAATAATCAGTTCATCAAACAATTTAGATGCACGTTCAGCTATATCTAAATGACCGTTGGTAATTGGGTCAAATGTTCCTGGATATATTATTTTTTTCATAGTGTCCAAATGTTTAACTGTGTATCACCATAAACTCTTACGTCTGCTCCAACGGGTAATTGTGCTCCTTTTTTTGATTCAAGGATAAAACGGCCATTTTTAGTTATATGTTCCAAAGACAATTTAACCAGTTCAACCAACTCATCGCTACGATAAGGTGGATCTGCAAAAATAATGTCATATTTCCCGCAATCTCTTAAATGATGAAAAGCCGTTTGCCTTAACATCTTGAACAAACCATCATCAAATTCCCGGGTGTTTTCACTCAAGAGCCTGACGAATAATAATTGTTTCTCCACAAACGTGATTTTCATTGCCCCCCTACTGGCCGCTTCAAAACCGATGATACCGCTTCCTGCATATAAATCCAAAAAGGTCAGTCCATCCAGAGGCCCCAATATATCAAACAAACTTTTACGAATTCTGGATTGAGTTGGGCGGTATGACTGGGTTTGTATCGTTTTGATCGAACGACCTTTATAACGGCCGGCCAAGATACGCATCACATGCTCTTACGCTCGAAAACGGAAATATAAAATACTGATTGTGAATCACCACTCTCCGGATCGGTTTTGACTATAGCTTTTCGCAATAATATATTTTCACCCTGATGTTTCAAAGACTCAAAAAATGTGTTCCTGTTCTGTTCTCCATTTAGTTTGATAATAAATGGAGTTTGAATAAACGATCCTTTATCTATTGGATCCAATTTCTTAACCAAACCCAGGTTACTTATAGCCGCTTGGAATGTATTTGTCGTGCCAATGACACCCATTTCCTCGGCCTTTATCAGGGGTAAACGAAAATCGTAAAAATGTTTATATCCACCACAGCAATCAAGTCCAATGACAGAATAATTTATCATTGTCCCAAGTTCCATAAAATCCTTTTCGATTTTTTCACCATTCACAATCTCCAATTGCAAATCAAGGTTACTCATAGACAGGAAGGAAATACTTTTATGTTCAAATGTTGAATAAATGAAATTAATGGCATAAATCATAGAATTGGAATGATTCATAATATCCACTAATTGTTCGGGATATCTTGATTCCTTTATGCCTTCATCTACGACTGTTTCAACAACTGATTTCTCAATAACAGGTTTAGTATCAACGAAAGGAAAAGTAATTTGATTTGCATTTTTTAAGTAGAGAGACAATAAAAATGCCAGAATAATAACTGTTGTTGTTAGGAAAACGACTACTTTTTGCAAATCAATAGACTTTTTTATTTTTGGTTTTACTTTTGAAACTTTCGCAGGTTTTGTTTCAGATTTTTTCTCATTTTTAGTTTTGTCCACTAAAATAACATTTTCAATATCATCTATCGAGCTTTCAACAATACCTTCATTTGCAAAAAAGTTAATTTCAGAACGCGTAAAAGAATGATCATCCTGCATGGTTTGAATTGCTAATAAATGATAGGAATAATCATCGAATGATTCTGCACTTTCATTCAATGCAGTTTTAAACGGTTCAAAAAAGTTTAATTTAAAACCTGCCCAATGAGCCTGCCGAGTATCTGACAATTCATCAACACAATAGATTGTCTTTAATTTTCCTTTTGATGATTTTGGACCTACGTTTAATAAATCTGTAATCTCATCCTTAAAACCAAATGAATTGGCTGCCTTCAATGCGCCTTTAACAAATCGAACTGAACTTGCTAGTAACGTTTTTCTTTTGACAATGAATAGATCATATCCAGTTCCATTATCAGAACAAACTCCAAAAGTTCTCGTCGTGGATCCCGTGAATGTCATCGATTCTGTTCCCAGCCAGACCGGGGAGGCGCCAAACTCATTTAAAGATAATTTTATGGTCGAAATAAATATATTCGGTACATGGAGCACATGATATAAATTGTTTTGTATCGGTTCTGCGAAGGTGGAATAATCTGCCGAACTGGAGCCGAACCGCAGTGATTTCTGCCATAGTATTAAGTCCCAGCTATCATCTTTTTTACTCTCCGGATCGACTTTAGTGAAATCAAGATGAACCCAATGATCGGGGATAGTGATAAAAACTTCATGACCGTCTAAAGAGACTTCATTGGTCAGAGATTTAAATGTTTGTTCAAATATATTCTTGAATAAAGTTTCATTTGCCCTGGCGCGATCAAGATTTCCAGCAAGAGATATTTGGGAAATCTGTGTTAATAAAGACTTCCCGTCTGCATGTGACCAGACAGTACACAGTAAATTAGAATGGTTAAAAGAAAGAAAAATCACAGAGAGACGTTAGTCCCAACTGCGGACGCCGTCGTTTATATAACCGTGATTATGGGCTTTAAACGAAAAGATTAAATAACGGCGTTCTTTATACACATCAGTAATCGGACTTGCAACCCGAACACTGCTATTTTTATCAGAGATAGTAATTTTATATGGCTTTTTTGTCAAGGGGCAATTCAGCATTGAACGAGATGGCTGGTATGAATCATAATAATTGACTAATTCCGTTCTCATTTTTGTTTCCGTTCCTACCAGATCAATAAAATTTGAATCCAGTTCATACTTATCCAGATCTTTGTGCTGAATGAAAATAGTATCGTTTCTACCTAAATCATCTGAATACATTACAATTATATTCGTTGTGTCGATTATAGTATCTCTACGAGTTTGAGGGAAACCAAACGTTGTATCAAATTCAACATCATAGCCTTTTGGAATATCAACAGCCACTTCCATATCGCCTAAAGTAAGGACCCTCTTGTCAAGATAGGTTGAATCTGCATATAAAGAATCCCTAACGGCGTTTACAAGATCAATTGCCCATGCAGCGTCAGCACTGAATGTATCTGTCAGGGTATTGTAAAACATTTCTACATCATATATATTTTGAATATTAAATCGACTTTCATTTTCAACGATTGATTCTTCTTCCCAAATCGCTTTTGGCACATAGATTGTAATGATCATGAAAATCAGAGATAATACAATAATTAATTCTAGAAGATCTGATCTGATTTGACGTTTTTTAATATTTTTTTCCATTTGTACCTACAGTAATAAGTGGTTTCATTTTATCTAACGTTTTAGAACCAATTCCTTTAATATTTAATAAATCATCAATTGATTTAAAGGGTCCGTAATCATCTCGATAACGTATAATTCTTTCAGCGGTAACAGGACCGACTTTAGGCAAAGTCAATAAATCTGATTTTTTTGCTGTATTAATATCAAGTGATTTTACAGATTTTTCATCCTCAATGTCATCCGTTTTTGTTAAAGCGTTTTCAGGCACGGTCAAACGTGAATTTAATATTGTTTCAGTGGTGTTTTTGAATAATGCGATATCCTTTTCAATCTGCTCTGAAAAATCAGGAGAAAAATACATTTTTCTTACGACTCCAGTTACCAGACCGATAGCAATTGATATCATCAAGAATTGAATAACCATTCTCTCCTGACTGGTAAAAATGGTCATCATAATCTTATTTTTTTAAACGGATTTTTAATTTTATTTTCATTTTCCGCCATTTCTTTTAATAAGGATTTTTGTTTTCGATTCATCCCGGTAGGCGTTTCGACTTGAATTCTCACAAGTTGATCACCACGGGACAACCCTCTTAACCGGGGAAACCCTTTATTCCGCATACGCAGGATTTGGCCGGACTGAATTCCCGGAGGGATTTTTAAATTTGCTTTACCGCCTTCAACCGTTGGGACTTCCAGCGATCCACCTAAAGCAGCCATGCTGAATGGAATCATCGCTTCCAAAAACAAATGTTCACCATCCCGGGTAAAATATGGATGATCCTCTTCCTCAAAAAATACAACGAGATCTCCGGCGGGCTGATTGCTCTCTCCTTTATTTCCTTGACCGTTTAAACGCATATAATTACCTGATTCTACACCGGCAGGAATTTTAACCTTCACCGATATAGTTTTCCGGACTAAACCCATATGGCAATCTTTACATGGTTTTGTTATTACTTTACCGGAACCCCTGCAAATAGGACATACCTTCTCCACAACGGATTGAAAAATAAACGACTGGGACATTTGCCTTACTCGTCCTGCTCCTCCACATTGTTGGCAAGTCGTTGGGCTGGTTCCCGGAGACGCGCCGCTGCCACGACAGGTAGGACAATGTTCTAATCGATTTATTCTAATTGTTTTTTCTACACCGGTAACAATTTCTTTATATTTTAATTCAACCGTTGCTCTCAGATCTTTTCCCCTGCGGATAGATTGGCTTCCATGACCGCCACCTCCAAAGAAACTCCCAAATATGTCATTTCCAAAAATATCTCCGAATTGACTGAAGATATCATCCATGGACATATGGTGATATCCGCCCCCGCCGCCGCTATAACCTTGTGTTTGGTCACCCATCCCAACACCGGCATGACCGAATTGGTCATATTGCTGACGTTTGCGTTTGTCACTTAATACACTATACGCTTCGGCAGCTTCTTTAAATATTACTTCAGCGTCTTTATCATCAGGGTTTTTATCCGGATGATATTTTAATGCGACTTTACGATATGCTTTTTTGATTTCGTCAGCGGTAGCATTTTTATCAACTCCCAATACTTCATATAAATCTTTCATACTTTATTCACGACCACTTTGGCATGACGAATAATTCGGTCTTTATATTTAAATCCTTTCTCAAATACTTCAATGATTTCGTTTTCTTTTCGACCTTTTTCCTCACGGACCATTAATGCATCGTGGTATTCTGAATCCAACATATCACCGATTTCACCAAAGGATTCTATTCCGCGTTCTTCAAACAGCTTTTGGATCTTTTGCAATATTAAATCAATTCCTTTAAGTATTGATGCGTTACTTTCCTCCTGACCCGATGTGTGTATTGCATTTTTCATTCGATCTAAATCATCTATAATAGAAAGCATACTTTTAAAAACGTCCTCACCCTCATAGCGAATCAAATTGATGATTTCTTTTTCTTTTCGTTTACGAAAATTATCGAACTCAGCTTTCAGGCGAACGTGCTTATCTTCCATTTCGCTCAATTTCAGAGTAAGTACTTCTATATTTTTTTCTAAACGTTGTTCTTTTGTTTCTTTAACTTTTTTTGTTTTCATTTCTTTTTTCGTTTTAGCAGACACGATTCATTATCTCCGAAAAATGATTTAATATTCCAGTTATTTTAGCATAGGGAATGCGCGTTGGACCAATAATACCAATTTGCCCTTGAAATAATGAACCTCCAACCACATTCGTCACAATTGTGCAGTCACTATAAATTTCGTCCAGATTTTCTTTACCAATAAATAAATAATTGCTCTTTTTATTTAGAAATGTATTGAAATAGTGTGTGATGTTTTCACTATCAACTGCAATCAGTGTTTTTTGTAAATTTTCAACATGCTGATATTCAGGTTGTTCCAGTAGTGTCATCGTCGAGGATGTGTAAACCATTTGATTTTCAGGTATGGAAAAATGTTCCTTTGGGTTGGTGAGTAATATCTGGATTATTTCGTGATGAGAAAGAGGAGAATCTTTCATACGAAGCCGAATGGAATCTTGAATTTCCCTGAGAGTTAAACCCAATAATTTTTCTTTTAATAGATTGGTAACCTTATGTAAATCGCTTTCTTTAACAGACAATTCTAAATTTAAAACGATTGAACGTACCATTCCTGATTTCATACCTAATACAACCATGACTCTGTCTGTTGAAAGAGACACCAATTCAATTTCTTGTAAAATACTTCGATCAAACCGTAAAATCATGGTTACACCAAACAGGTGGCTGATTTTTGACAGCATCGCTGCAGTTGTTTGTAATAATTCTATTAGATTAGTAGACACGGAAGCCAATTTATTTTCAATATTTTCCAATTGATTTAAACCAATATCATTCTGTTCCATTAAATGATCGACATAATAACGGTAACCAAGATCCGTTGGAATACGACCGGAAGATGTGTGAGTATGCATAAGTAACTGTTTCTTCTCAAGACGTGCCATTGTATTTCTTAACGTAGCAGGACTACAGTTAAAGGTATGATTATTCTTAAGAAAATTTGATCCAATAGGTACATTGGTCAGAATGTAATCTTCTACGACAGCTTTCAAAACATGCTGTTCCCTGGGAGAGATATCGATTAAATATTTGCTCATAATGAATTCTAAATTTATAAATTTTAGCTAACTGTGAACAAGACGCATTTCTCTCGAATAATTACTTGATAAATCGAGAAATTGCGCGACTACTTCCGAAGAGACTAATCACGACAGCTATAAGGAATAACCAACCGAGAAAAGACCATTGGACCGGTAATGTAAACGTTGTGATTTGTCCTAATATTTCGTTGGCTCCATAAACTGCTCCATATAAAAGCCCCGCAGCCAGGCTAGCTCCGATGATACTTTGAAAAATTCCTTCCAAGATATACGGCAACCGTATGAATGAATTGGTAGCACCGATCATTTTTAATGCCTGAATAAGATCCTTTTTTGCATAAATCGTGAGTTTGATCGTATTTGATATAATCATGACCGTTACAAGCATAATTGCAAATGCTACTGCTGATAATGCCAAGAGCCCCTGATCGTAAATTTTTTCGATTCTATTGATCAACCTTCTTTGGTGATTAACGGAATCAACACCTTTCATTGATTGGATTTTATCAATGATTGAGTCTACACGCAAGAGACCATCTTTCTTACGGGTTACATTGACAACACAACTGGATGGTAACGGATTATAATCCAGAAATTCAAAAAGATCTTCATTGAATTGAGATTTATATATTTGTAACGCTTGTTCTTTCGTGATCAACGTTGTGGAATACACTCCTGGAATTTTTCTGATTTCAAGGACTATTTGTTCTGCCTGTTTATCCGTAATTGAATCTGTGAAAAAAACCTCAATTTTATATTTGGACCGCATGTATTCAATGATCTTTTGGGTATTTTGCTCCGCAATAAATAGAATACCAACTGTCGTTAGTGCTAAAAAGATTGAAAAAACGGCTGTGAATACAGTTAATTTATGTCTCCATAAATTTTTTAAACCTTCGCCCAGTAAAAATAAAAACTTATTCATCTTTAGTTGCGCAATTTACCATCGTGGATTTCAACAATACGGTGATTCCGGCTTTTGATCAGACTATAATTGTGCGATGCCATAAATACCGTTGTGCCTTCCCCATTTACTTCTTCAAGCAACTTAACAAGATCAAAGGCAGTGACAGGGTCGAGATTGCCGGTTGGTTCGTCAGCCAGAATAATTTCCGGCTCTTTAATTAATGCTCTGGCTAGACATGCTCTCTGCTGTTCTCCACCAGATAATTCATCAGGAAAATGATCTTCTTTACCCGTAAGTCCAACTTCATCTATCACTTCAATCACTAAATCACTAATATCACTCTTACTATATCCAATGACATGTAAAGGCAAAGCCACATTTTCAAACAGGTTTCGATCTTTAAGTAAATGATAATCTTGTGAAATCATTCCGATAGATCTGCGAAGTTGTGGAATCTTACGTTTTTTAATTGAATTGGATGAAAATTTACCGACTTTTACGATTCCAGTATCAGGCAAAATATCCAGATAAATTAAACGAAGCAAGGTCGTTTTACCTGATCCTGTTGGTCCGATTATGAATGCAAATTCACCATCATCAATCGTTAAATCAATATTTGAAAGACCGAATCCTTTTTTATATGAATAAGATACATTTTCGAGTTTTATCATAAGCTCAATCTAATGTCAGATTAACTGCACTACAAATGTTCCTATCTAATTAAATAATAAAATAATGAATAGAATGTATCCGGCAAGTAAAACCCCGGCAGATAACTTTGGTATGGGTTGTTTCATTAATGCAATCGGGAATAAAACAACACCGAATGCAACCATAAATGGAATTTCAAGAAACATGATTTCTTGAGGTGAATTAAGTGGATGAAGAAAACTAACTAATCCAATAACCGATAAAATATTAAATAAATTCGATCCAATAATATTACCAACCGATATTCCACTTTCTTTACGAAATGCAGCAACAATCGAAGTTGCCAGTTCAGGAAGAGAAGTCCCGAGAGCCACAACCGACATTCCAATCACTATTTCACTGACACCTAATAATTTTGCTAAAGAAATAGCACCTTCAACGAATAAATTCGATCCGCAATACAATAATACAGCACCGATTAATAGATATAATACACATTTACTTATAGAATTTTTTCCATCTGTATTCTTTGCAACTCTTCGATTTGGATGAGTAATACAGTAACCCGTGTACATAATAATGCCTGAAAATAACACAACTCCTTCCCATCGTTCAATAAGACCATCAGAGCAAAAATATATAAATACCAGAGCGGCAATTAAATAAATGATAAGATCGTTACGAATTCTCGAAAATGTTATTGTAATTGGAAATAAAAGAGCACTTAAACCCATTACAAGTCCTACATTAGCAATATTTGATCCGATAACATTACCAATAGCAATTGTCGATGAGTCTTTAAGTGCAGCTGTTAAACTCACAACCAGTTCGGGAAGCGATGTTCCAAAAGCAACAATTGTCAGGCCAATCACTAAAGGTGAAAGTCCAATCTGGGCCGCAAGATGGCTGCCACCCTGCACGATCCAATCTGCTCCATAATAAAGGAGTAGTCCACCCATAACTAAAAATGCGAAAATCAAGATCATAAAGAAAATAATTTATGCGCGTTGATATATTCCCAGACGGGCTGTGTAACCATGTATCGAATCGTTTTATCTTCTTTCCACCGCTTCCGTATTGTAGTGGATGAAATTTCAAAACGGGGAATATTCGCAAACTGGACTTCCTTTAATACCCATCTGGGTACATCACTTGGACGAAATCCGGGACGAATTGCTATCAGTAGTTTACATTCTTTCAAAATTTCTTTTGGTCTATCCCATGTGTGGAATTCCATTAACGAATCACTGCCGATTAAAAAGAATAATTCTTCTTTTTTTATGTGTGTTTCTTTTTTATAGGCTTTAATCATATCAACTGTATAGGAAACTCCACCCCGCTCTAATTCAATCTCTGATAAATCAAATTTGGGATTTCCTGCTATGGCCATCTTTAACATAGACAAACGATGTCCTACTGAAGAGAAATCATTTTTAAATGGCGGCTGGTTGGTCAGCACGAAAATTATTTTTTCAAAATTTTCCGCTTCTGCGACTGTTTGCGCTACGAGGAGATGACCAATGTGCGGCGGATCAAAAGTACCGCCAAAAAGACATACTTTTTTCATTATATATTATCGATCGCTATTTATTAATTTTTCAGCTTTCGCCAATTGATCGGCTTTTATAATTTGCTTCTTATTATCAAAATAATATTCTTTGGCTTTGTCCAATTCTCCGGAGCGTTTAAGACATTTAATAATCTGAACGTGAGAGTCACTAACGAAATCAGTATCATAGTATTTTGATAAAAGATCCTTATATGCAATAATAGCTGATTCATACTCTTCCATTTTAATGTACAGCCGGCCGGTTTCATATAATTTTCTTGCAAGTTTATTTCGTAATTCGCCGATGGTTTCGATCGCTTCTTCAGTAAATTCGGAATTTGGATAATCATCCACAAATTCCTGAAGCTTGCTTAATGCATTTTCAGTGGAACTTTGTTCATAATAAAACTTTGGTGATTGTTTAACATAACATTGACATATTCGCCAACGAGCTTTTTGCACATATTCACTAAAGCCCATTCGTCTGATCAAACGATCGTATTCTGCTATAGCCAAAACATATTCTTTATTTAAAAAATAAGATTCACCTAAATAGAATTGTGCATCATCGCCTAAGTCTGTAGACAATCCTTTTATTGCGACAGTGTAAAACTCTTCTTGTGCCCGTAAATAACGTTTCTTTTCTAACGATTTCATTGCTTTATCAAACTGTACTTGAATGTCCAAGTCATCCTGTGGTCTTGAAGAAGAGCATGCAGTAAATAAGAAAATAAATATTAATATAATGCTTAATTGTATTTTCATTTTTTCTTTACCATTCATAAGAGACTGCAATCCCGCCTACTCCATATTTATTTCTTGGATCAAAATATAATCCAACATCAGTTTTTGTTGTTTTTTGTGCTTTATCCCTTGCCTGCCTTTGGTTTGTAAAAACAGCCTCTAATCCACTAATGACGTGATTGAACATTATGGCTGTAACAGCAAAATTCGCCATTTTCAAAAATTTATTACTCCTATCGCGTTCAGAGATATAGTCATTTTTATTGGGTGTCATTAAAATGACTTCTGTGGTGTCTTCCACTATTTTATTCACAGTATATAACAGATTAATATCATCCCATCCACCAACAAATTGATCATATTTACCAATATTCTCATAAAAATGTTGATCTTTACTCAACGAGAGATCTTCTGAATAAATCCATTCAGGATAATTCACTAAAGAATCCGACGAAACAAATTCACCAAACACTTCAGCTAAAGAACCGGACAAATGCAAAGTCAGCTTATGAGTCCCATCTATCTTGGCATCTTCATATTGATTTAAACCATAAAGTCCATCTTTTGTGTTCTCTACCCAACTTTTAAGCGTCCAATGTATATCACCAAACTTTTCATATTGATTACGAATATCCTCTGCTTTTTTGCTCCATTGGGCCCACCCGGCAAATGATGCCAATTCCACTCCGACAAACATCGCCGACTTCCAAAGAGGATCCCCATTTTTATACTGTCCTAATCCGGGAAGAAGAAGGGAATACAGCATGGGCTTTGCCGGATAATTACCTATAAACTCTATTGTGTCTATTTCACTGATATCCGATGTATCTAACATTGTATAACTATCAACAACTGTATCGATACGAAGTGACGGCTGAAAACGATCGTTAAATAAATAAAGATCCCCAGCTGTTAAATACACACTGAATAGTACGAGAATTATTATTCTAATCATGATCAAAATCCAAATAATAGTTTGAAATAATATCTAACCTCATTTCCGTAAGAAAATACATCATCATTTACCTTTTTATCGAAAACGTTTAGTCCACGATGCATTTCAAGCTCTAATGCAGTCGGGAAGTTATAAAAAGAGAAGCCATTAAACCGCCATTGAATTCCAACAGAATTTTTTATTTCTGACACGTCAAAACCGCCTGTCCAGGCATTTCCATTTTGGAATACGAAGCCAAGAACATTATTCTGCAGGATAAACCATCCTAATTGAATATGTTTTTGTGAAAATAAGGGGACGCGAAATGTAATTTCATTGATGAGCTCCCGGGTACCTTCAATGCTGTAAAACGGATAACCTTTCAATCCAATCATGCCACCACTGAAGAAATTAAAAAAAGGATCCACATCATTATTGGATAGCCAGCCCAATTGCGTTCCAAAAGACAATGTCCAACGGTTCGTATATGGAATGGATAAATGATAGTTCCCATCAATATTTATTCGCCATGTGTTGTTATCAGCAAATTCTGCAGTCAGTGTACCGGCGTCAGACAAATTTAAACCAGTAATAAAGTCATTTTTTTCATACATCGCTGAAAAATGAATTGCATACCCTTTTGAAGGATTTATATTACTGTCAGCCATTCTTTTTATATTGTTCAATTCCCATTTAAAACCATTAATCCAACCGCGATAATAATCATAAGCTACGCCGGCTGTCAGGTTCTCCTTTGGAATAGTTTCCTTTACAAATGCCCGGTAAACCTGCCAGGATGAAATTAATTCCATTTGTGTGATCCCAAATAAAGGAAAGCGCATCCCTGCATTGAATTGAGTTAACCTGAACTTCAGATTATCATCTATCTCATAGGATGAATAAAAATTGGATTGCTGAATGTTGCGTGTCAGATAAAATACTTCAGCAAAAAGAGTAGGATAAAATAGCTTGAATTCAAAAATGAAAAAAAGATCAACGTCCATTACTTTGTTTACGGAAGCACCTCCGAACACATTCAGGCGTTCCAATACTTCTGAAGAATAAAAATAGAATCCGGGTTTTATTGTTTCATAATCAACCATAATCCTGGGTAAGAGAAACATAGTAGTGAAATTATCCGTATATGGCTTTGATTTTGATATATATTCATCATTCATTGCATCAGGAAGAAATTCATTCTTAATAAAATATGTCGGTGAATAGCCAACATCCTGTTCATCTATCATTTGTATCGAGTCAATCAATGCGATTTTATACACGCCATTTTGATAAAGAGAATAAACCACTTCCCCCTGATTATTTATATCAGCCATGAAGGCTCCACCCGTTACATTTGTAATGTACGATTGCTCCATCGTTTTTTCATCGATCATAAAGAGATTAAATATTCCTGAACGGTCATCCGAATAAATCAATTGATTATTTTTATAGACAGCATCCCGTTCATCCCAAAGTGGATTGGATAGTATTTCTCCAGTAGATGAATCACTTAAAGACAAATAATATGTATCCCTGTATTGATTTTGAGTTCTATTGAAAATTAATCTCTCATTTATTTCATCGTAGTGTAAACTGCTTAAGATAGAACGGTTTTCATATGAAGTCATTTTCTGAATTGTATTTTTTATAAGATTTAAACGAAAAATATTTTGCCCACCATCGTATGTAGATAAAAATGCGATTGAACTATCTTTCTCAATAAATACAGGATTATATGCTCTCTGATACTTGGTTAAACGAGTTTCTTTGTTTTTATCCAGATCATACATATAGATGTCAAAGAACCTAGAGCCGTGTTTATTTGGAATTTTTGATTTTTTTGTATAATAAACCACATTTTTTGAAGGATGCCAAAATGGAGCTGATAATGCACCACTTTCAATCATTTTTGTTGTTTTAGTATCCATATCCAAAATAAATAAATCAGTTTGTCCGAAATAGTCATTCTCTTTATTAGAAATATATGCAATCATATTTCCGCTCGGTGACCATTTAGGATACAAGTTTGCCGATCCGCCATCTTCAATAATTTGACCGGTCATTTTGTTCCTCTGAACACTTTCAGTTAAGAATTCATATCGCTTCTCTAACATGTTTTTAAAGTTAGCATACAGATCGTTCCCATTTATCCCAATTGCATTCTTTATAGCGTTATTAATAGAAAACTCGAACGGTTTTGAAAGCTCTACCATAATCTTTTTTAACGATTCAGCTCCGTACTTCCCCGCAATATAACGGCACATTGCAAAACCGGCATTATATGTTGATTCATTGCCGATTCCCTTTTTACCGAACGTGTTCATTTCGGTAAATGATAATAATTTATTATTCAGGGTTCTATCACGGAGAATCATATCCCGGTGCGTATCCCAATTATCCCAATCTGCTCCTTCGTACATATATTGCGCTGAACCTTCAGCCAACCATGGTGGAACTACTGTTCCAGGCAGTGGATAGCTCGCAATTGATTTCGGAAAACCGTATAAAACATCCTTGCGTTTTTCATCTTCATAATCCATCCATTGAAAATATGCTCCGGGGAATTTCAAACCTGCTTTCATCGCTTTCTGCAATGAAACAATGTGAGTGAATTCATGGGTAACTACATTTTGCAACCAACGATGACTACCCCGTAACTCAAATTCTAGCGGAGACGCCCAAATGATAATTTTATTGTCATAATAATACGCTGCACCGTTTGAAATATCATCTACATCCGTGAAGATAAGGTCTGTCTTGGTTGGTGGTTCATAATCGTATAAACCGGTCACATAGGGATAAATCTGTTCTGCGACGAAAGCACCCTCGCGTGCAGTTCCCTCTGTTCCTTTATAAAAATGGACTTGAAAGTGCTCTGTTTCAAACGTTTGCCAATCAATCTCTGGATGGTTGTAACGAAATTGACCAAATAGCGTAACCGAGAAAACGATTATATAAAATAAGAGTGAAATACGATACATGGACTATTTGATAATTCCTATCTTAAGGATTTTTGAATCAGTCTTATTGCCTTTTGTTGCCTTAACATTGGCAAAGTAAACCCCAGACTCAAGATCGTTTATATTCCAGTTTATTTCATGAATAGTTGATGGGATTATATCTGATTCAAATCTCTCGACAAAATATCCTGCAAAATCATAGATCATGATTTCCACGTTTTCTGCAGATTCTACAGCAATGCGCAATTTTACAATTCCATTATAAGCCGGATTGGGATAAGCATATGTTTTATCTTTATCGAATAACGATTCATCAGGAGATCGTTTTGGGATATTCAAGTGCAATGTACGCGTATTACCAAAATCATGATGAGTAGATGTCCACTCATTTCCATAATTCTCATTTGTTTCATCAAAAAGCCAAATGGCTGATTCAGTTATAATGGCATTCCTTCCTTCATATTGCCCCAAACGAACGAGATCACCATAGTTGGTTAAGCGATATTCAACTTCACCCTTCCAATTGAGAATAATAATTTCATTATCTGTATTTTGAATGACAATTTCCGGGTGGTCATCACTGTAAAGATCTTTCGTTAATGCGGCTTGTGCATGTGAAGTAAAATACAGTGGAAAACCTGACACAGAAATCCCGCCCAGATGTTTTGCAGATAATTTTCCAGATTTTTCCATTGATAAATATTCAGATGTTCCATCCAGATTTAAATCTGTTGCAGAAATCCATGTGCCTCTATCTAAACTATCAAGTGATCCATCATAATTTATTATCCATGTTGGCTGTGACGATTCTTGTGGATCTTCTAAATATTGATGATTTCCGGTTGAATCATTAATGAATAATACATGAGCAGTATTAAATGATGTTTGATCCTCCAGCACCATTGATTTCATGATAGAATTCCATGAAAAATGGGAAGCAATTGTCGAATTGCTGTCACGTTCAAAAATAATGAGTTTATCTCTTGAATCGAAAGCACCAATTGAAAAATCATAAACTTCGTTGTCCGTTTGATAGAAATAAATCCGGTTTTGTATTTCTCCTTCTTGAGCAACCCATAAACTATCTTTCCCACCTACTATTTCCATCGACCCATCATTATCAAAATCATAGACCAAACCAATATGTAATGATGTATCAGGAAATTCATCAGCAAGCATGGCATTGGTTATAGAAAATGATATTGTGTCACCGGGTAAACCGATATTATTAATACTTAAATACGTTGAAGCACCATAGTTGCTTTTCGTATTTGGATAGGTAAATGGAGTAAATTCAATGGGTTCACCTTTAAAATCAGGATAGAGGCTTTCGTATTCCGGGTTACCCTGAAACCACATATCGCCAAAATAACCGCTTGTTGGGTCCGCAAAGAGAAAAATATTAGGATAGCCGATATCTTGTGCACCGTCGGCTTCTTCCAGGTCCACACCGCGATTTTCACGATCCCCATTAACCGAATAATTTGCTAAACCTGTATTGATTCTATTTTCATCGATATGCCAGATCAATAAACCGGATGCCGGTAAACCTAAATCATAATCCGGGATTGACGTAACGACGCCATTTGAATCTTTTTCTATTGATACAGAATCAAATAAAACTTCTACCAAAGGCGGATATCGATCTTTTCCGCTCTGCTCATACACCAAATATCGAATAGAATCGATTGAAACATTTGTGCGAAACCAGTTTGTTCGATTTTCGATTAAAAAATATTCATTGTCGTTAATATCCATTTGTACAACATTGTCTTCAGAACGGCTGGGTAAATCGATGGTTGCTCCCGGTTTAACGACAACGGGCTCTTCCCAGCCGGCATATATCCTTGTCCATGCATCCGGTGGTGAAGGGATCAGTCCACGACCGTTATTTGAACCTTGATCCATCAGTCCAAAAACACCAATTCCGCTCTGCCCTGATTCCGTATCCCACAGAGGTGGTAAGCCAATTGCAAAGCCAACCATGAGGGCAAACGTTCCTGTGAGACCAAATTGATACTCACAGGGCGTATCCGAGCCGGCAAACATGGTTTCAGCAACATCAATAAAAAGAAGATGGTTTTGGGTCTCCGGAATAATAATGCCGTGTGAAACAGAGGAATTACCGATGGATACAGGTCCACCATTGTAATTTGACAACATTTCTTCATCGATATATGTTGAAGGGATATCTTCCGGAGTTGGATCCAGAAACGGTAAAGAAAAATCCTGACCGATTCCTGCGTGTACAATGACCACTAAATCATCATCGGAAAATTCAATTCCATCTTCAGAATTTGCTTTTTCAATTGATTCAACGAATAACTCAGTAATGCGTTCTTTATGAAGATCATCATCACCATAAGGATTATAATAATCCATAGTCTTGGAGAGCAAATAACTGTTTTCATTTCCGAAAGGAAAAATAATAGAATTATCGAGATCAAATCCGAACTTTCCATAAGAAATCGATCTGAAATAATTATCAACAGCTTTCAACTGGGATTCAAAATAGGATTTATCGTGAGGTATTGGATCAATAGTATAATCAGAACATAAATCCAAAGTTGATAAATAAAGAAAGTCGCCGTTGCCTGTTGTACCTTCTATATCGTCTACAGGAAAGGAAACACGAAGGATTTTTACGATCTTATCGCCAATAATTTCAGCAGATAGCGGTGTGCATATAATGTATAAGATTAAAAGCAGACACGGGCGATTCATGATAATGATAATGTCAATTAATTAATACGGAATATTAGAATTCCATATTCAGGGAAAAACGCATCGTGTTTGCTAATGGATGATCAGGTTCTCCAGAAGTATACCCAAAATCAAAACCATAATTTGCAAAACGCAATCCTACACCAAAAGTAGGATTCATAATTTTTCCAGTCTTATCATAAAGATATCCGGCCCGAAGGGCAAAATATTTTCCATACCAGTATTCAACTCCAAAATTATGGATCAGCTTGTCAAGTTCATTCTTAATCGTACGACTTTTAGCGCTTCCGACTTCTTTTTGACCATATCCATTATAAGCACCCCACCCCGGATCTCCCGGTTCACCTTCTGTTGGTATGATTTCTCCTTCATCAACCTCGATTTTACCATTACCATACCCAGGGCGATCGGGATCACCGTAGGAATCATTCCAATCATACCCGCCAATAATATGATCGTATTCATCGGTGGTACCGTTCATATCCATATCGCCACCCAGCAACCAGTCATCGACCCATGAAGTAAAAATACCTATATAAATTGGATCAGAGTGAGCCGTTTCTTGCTGACCACTCTTATTGTAACTTGCATTTTTATCCGATTGATGCCCGTATTCGTCAAAACCACCGACATATCCATCCCCATCCCAGTCCATATCCGGATATGCTGCTACAAGTAATTTATCGACATCATAAACTATATTGATTTTATTATATTTAGATTTCACAATGGCATAATTCAATCCAAGAGTAAAATTAGTGGGTTGTGGATCTGCTTGTGCCGGATCAATAAAGGAAACTTTCGGCCCAATATTTGTGACAGTCATACCCATTGTCAGTCTTGGGGTTAAAAATTCTTTGTGCAAATATCCTATATCAAAACCAAAATCTGTTGAGGTTCCTTTTCCCTTTTCTCCCCCTGCGCCAAATTCAGTTAAATGTTGATAAGATACTTTTGCATTAATTCCTAAAGAGGTTTTAGGTGTAAGCAACGAACTATACGAAAGAGATAAAGCCATCATATAACTTGTAAATGTTCCCAGATAATCATCTGGTGTCTCGCCCATCCTGATCTGTTCACCGAGACTGAGATAAATCAGATGTCCACCGATTGTGCCCAAATAGGGAATATGTTTCCGATAAGCAAAAAATTCGTAAAACATATCATCAGCGAGGTTCGGCAGCCAGTTCACATGCATAAGTGCCAATTCGGACCCTTTCAAGAAAGCGAGTCCTGCAGGGTTCCAAAAAGTGGCATACGCATCATCGGCAACCGCGACTTGGGCTTCTCCCATACCACCAGCGCGCGCTCCAGGCGAAATAAGTAAAAATATAGCACCAGCCTCACTTTGGGAATAAATGGGGTTTGAAAAAGCTAAAAAGGCCATGGTTACGACCATGAGAAATCGTTTCATTAATATAAACTCCTATTTTCGACAGAACAACCTGTCTTGTTTTCTTCTAATAAGTAATAACGATTTAGCTTCGATATAGCTCCTTTTTACGAGGGCAAATATATTCAGTGTCTTGTCTATAGTCAAGAAATGAATACAGGGTGTGATAGTTCCCACATTTATTGCAATAATCCCAATGAAATAATAGGAACATAGGTAATGAGTAAGACAACAATAAACCGTACAACAAAAAACGGTAAGGTCGCTTTATAAATAGTCGGCATATCTCTATTAAAACGATATGCTGATAGAAATAAATTTAATCCAACCGGCGGTGTTAAAAATCCAAGTTCAAGATTTGCAATGAATATAACAGCTAAATGAACAGGATCGACTCCAAAATGCACTCCAAGAGGCATAATAAGCGGAACGATAACAATAATAGCTGAAAAAATATCCATAAGACAACCCACAGCCAATAAGAGAATATTCAACATCAATAAAAATACATATTTTGAAGTGATGGCAGTTTTTACCCAACCCAATAAAAGGATAGGAATTTGCGCATCAACTAAATAACTCGTTAATCCCATTGCAACACCAAGGATAATCAGTACTCCACCGATCAATGTGGCACAATCCAGGACAATTTTTGGAAAGTCGGTTATTTTAAGATCTTTGAAAATGAACACTTCGACGATAAATGTATAAAATACGATTAATGCCGCTGTTTCCACTAATGTAGTAAAACCACTGAAAATACCGAATAAAACGATAATAGGGATTAATATTTCCCATTTTGCATTCCATACAGCATTTAAAATATCTGGAATAGAAATTTTATCTAGTAATCTTTTTCTTTTCCTTTCCTGGAGGATTGCCCAACCGGCAACTGAAATGATCAGAATAAACCCGGGAATTAACCCCGCAATAAAAATATCTTTAATAGATACACCTGCAGTTACTCCAAATATGATCGCAGGTAAACTTGGAGGAAATAATAATCCCAATGAACCAGATACTGTAATTAATCCCAGCGAAAATAAATCACTATATCCTTCTTTCCGTAGTAAAGGATATAATATGCCGCCCAGAGCCAGTATCGTGACTCCGGACCCGCCGGTTAAGGCTGTAAAAAACCCGCATAACAAAACAATGACTATCGGTGTTCCACCGGGTATCCAACCAAAAAGAACTCGAAATAAATTTACAATGCGTGTGGATGCATTACTTTCGGCAAGTATATATCCAGCCAATGTAAATAAAGGTATCGTTGGGAGAGAAGGCGAAACAACTATTCTATATGTCTCAGCAGGGATCGCGGAAATTGGAATATATTCACTCCAAAATAGTAATCCTGCAATGCCTCCAAGTCCAATAAATATCGGGGCTCCATAATATAATGAAATGAGAATTGCTGAACTTCCTACGATTAAAATAAATGTATTATCATTAAATACATCCGATATAGAAATAAATATCCACATTATTGCCATCATCAGCATAACACTGCGGAGCATCCGGTTGGAAAAACTACTATAAAATATCTGAACAGCCATTAGCCCAAAGCCAAGCGGCATGATACTCATGACAAACCATCGTGGAATATTGGGTGCAATATTAACGGGGAACTGATATTCAATTTGTACTAAACGAAAACTACCCCACATGAGCATAATCATGACAATAAAGGACACATTTTTTGCCAACCATCTTCCAATATGAAAATCTTCATCCGGTCGGAATAGGGGTTTTGTTGTAAGAGCTAACAGTCTATTTTGGCGTGTCGCTAATACGGCCCCAACAAATCCTATCCACAAAGTTAAATGCTGGACAAGAACAGGGGACGCAGGTACACCTGACCCTCCAAATAGTCTGGATATTGTTTCAAAAAAAGGAATAAATGCCAGAAGAACAAAAACAGTTAATGCTAAAATGTCTTCTCCCCACTTGAGGCTTAACTTCCTTTGTATTTTATTATCGACCATATTTTATTCTGGTAGTCGACGAGTCGCATCCAGAGAATCTTTTTCTGACATATATTTTATAACTGTATCAAAAATTTCTTCTGTTACATATTTTCCACGTAATTCACCATGCCAGGATTCTAAGTAGTTTTTCCAATTCTCTTTTTCTTCAACGGTAGATTCATGGACTGTTAACCCATATTTTTTCATGATTTGGATTGCTTCTTTATCTTGATATCTGGTTTTCGCTTGATGCTTTAAACCTATGTCGTGGGCAATTTCTTTCATCACTGCTTGATATTCAGGAGGAATTCGATTCCAGACTCTATTATCGATGATAACACCAGCAGTTAATAGACCCCAATTAATGTCAAGCATATAATTGGCAGTACTAAACCATTGTTGAGATAATGCATACAAAGGTGTTGTGGCAATGGCATCTATCAGTCCCGTTTGGAGTCCTGACAACACATCGATGGAAGCCAAAGGCACAGATTGAAAACCAGCACTTTCCCATAAATTTTGGGTACGGTAGTCGCCGGCCCAGGTAAAAATTTTCATTCCTTTGAGATCATCGAGGTAAACAATCGGTTTTGTTGTAAACCACTTTGCCCAACCGACATCAGCCCATAATAAGACTTCAAACCCATTTTGTCTCATACCTTCTTCTAATTGAGCAGACAATTTTTCACGCAGCCAATCCACGTCATCATAATCATCAAAAAGTAAGGGCAGAACAAATCCGCTGACTGCCGGGTTGACTTCAGAGAGACCTTCAGAGGAAATCGCAGCGGCCTGGATTTGCCCTATCCTCATTTTTCTGATCATATCTCTTTCGTCACCTACAATACCCCCTGGATAAATACGCAGAATGATCTGGCCATCCGTCGCTTCTTTCCAACGCTGTCCCATTTCCACGAGCATTCCATACCAGTCTGTTCCTTCCGGAACTAACGTAGCTAATTTGATAATTGTTTTTTTTGCACTTAGCTGACTAACTACCAGCACACAACAGATAATATGTATTAATAATTTCATTCTAATAAAACAATTCATCCTTTCTTGAAAGTAACCAGCGTGCCCGTTTACGTGCAATGATATTCCCTAATACTAATTCATCAATGTCCGTATCTTGAGCATTAATCACACGGTTCAGCAAATTAATAAATTCACTTTGATTTTGTTGATTAACAAGAACATTTTCCGCATATGAAACATGGGCACTCAAATCTTGAGAATTCGACAACATATTTACTTTTTTATAATGTTTTGTAGCTTCTTGGACGTTATTGCCCTTTAAATCTGCTCGAGACATGGAATATGAAATCATAGCAGAATGAATTGCTCCATTATTCCATGAACCGTCAATAGCCAATGCAGACTCAAGCAAATAACCGACAATCGGCAATTGAATCACCCATTCAGGTTTTCCCCTGCTCGAACTGATTGCGCCACCCATTGCAGCCGCCAACCAATACAAATATGGAATATCTTCATTAGTGAAGTATGGGCCCTTTTTGTTTATGCCTATGTGATTGATAAGTTCAGGATAGCGGAGTTCTAATGCTGTCTTTCCATAATTAATTGCCATTTCAAAACTTTTCAATGCATCTTGATATAGTTCTTTTCCGGAATTGTAATTTAACTCTATCAGTCGATCTGCTTCTTCCATAATAAATGCATATGTGTATTGTGTTCGCAATTGACACGCTTTTAAGAATAAGTCCGGTGTCACCGTCTCTTGTGTTAATTTTCCTTCAGCGCGAATAACCTTTTTATAAAAAATCTTTTTTGTTAAAACAGGGTGCTTATCTAAATAATATGCCGTGGAGCAAGAAGATATAGCAATTGCAACTAAACATAATACAATATTTCGTATTGGATGCTTAATTAACATTTAGAGGAAGGAAAATAATTTAAATAAATAATATATGCTAATTGCGAAGATCACTGTAGAGAGGAAATGCTTCGCATAATTCTTTAACAGAATTCATAACAGAATTGATAAGATTATCATTATCGATGTTTTTGATGATTTGATCAATCATATTACAAATCAATATCATTTCATCTTCTTTCATACCACGAGTAGTAATTGCCGGAGTGCCTATGCGTATACCGCTGGTCACAAACGGACTTCGCTCATCAAAGGGAATCATATTTTTATTCACGGTGATTCCTGCATTTTCTAACGCTTTTTCTGCTGCTTTTCCGGTAATACCTTTATGGGTTAAATCGATCAAGATCACATGGGTATCCGTTCCGCCTGAAACGAGAGTATAATCTTTTTTTAGAAGTTCATCTGATAACCGTTTTGCATTGAGCACGATTTGCTTAGAATACTTTTTGAATTCAGGCTTCAACGCTTCACCAAAGGCGACAGCTTTAGCGGCAATGATATGCATCAATGGACCCCCTTGAATACCTGGCATAACCATTGAATCAATTAATTCCGACATATTTTTTACACGACCTGATTTTGGTGCAATGATCCCAAATGGGTTTTGATTATCTTGGCCCATTAAAATCATACCACCTCGAGGTCCTCGAAGTGTCTTATGGGTGGTAGTTGTCACAACATCACAATATGGCATTGGCGATGGATGCAGACCGGTAGCGACCAATCCGGCAGGATGAGCAATATCAGCCATAAGAAAAGCGCCAACTTCATCTGCAACATTTTTAAACTCTTCAAACTCAATAAACCGTGGATAAGCACTTCCACCGCAAATAATCAACTTTGGTTTATGCGCTTTGGCTAATGCGAGTACATCATTAAAATTCACACGACCGGATTCACGGTCAACCTTATAAGAAACGATATTAAAAAGTTTTCCTGAAAAATTAACGGGGCTGCCGTGAGTAAGGTGACCACCGTGAGCTAAATCCAAGCCCATAATAGTATCACCAGGTTTAACGAATGTAAATAACGCAGCCATATTCGCTTGTGATCCAGAATGTGGTTGAACGTTCGCATAGTCTGCATTGAACAGTTTTTTTGCTCGATCCCGCGCAAGATCTTCTGCTTCATCGACATGTTCGCACCCACCGTAATAGCGTCGTCCCGGATAACCTTCAGCGTATTTATTAGTCATAACGCCACCGGCCATTTCCAGTACGGGGTAACTGACAAAATTTTCTGAGGCGATCAGTTCAAGAGTGGATGATTCGCGATCAATCTCTCTATAGAGAATATCGAATAATTCGGGATCAGCATCTTTCAGGTAGGACATGATTGAATACTGTTTTAAAAAATTACCATTTAGGGTCCTTTTTAAGCTTTTCTTGAACCCAATTATAACATTCACTCCGTACGGTTACATACCCCTGATTTTTAACATTATCATCGAGCATAAACCATTGGGCACGGGTAAAAAGAACTTCATTTTCTTTCAACCAAGACTTGGAACTGTTAAAACTTTTATAGTTTAGTTTTTCTGCTTTATTGAAATTGTTAAAAGCAAATGTCGCCACAATTCTATCGTCTAAAGATATGACTGGTGTTCTGCAATCCTGAAATGATTTGTAATATACATTCCCTTTTCTACCATACGCCTCACCATTATTTTTATCCATGGAAATTAGTTTATCAGCCCATCGTAATGCTTTTGCATAATTTTGTCCGGCTGTATTCACATCACATATTTTTATTGCAATTTGAACGTCCCGCGGATTCAGTTTAAATAATTCTTCATAGGCACCCGAAGCTTCATCTAGTTGATCAGCCATAAAATAGGCTTGTCCTAATTTTCTGTAGGCCAGTTTACTGGAATTATCTACTTTAATCACTTTTTTCAATATGTTAATTGCCTCATAAGGCTCATCATTCAATAACAATCGATCGGCTAAATCTATTCCATAAGAAACATTGTTTTGATTTGTTCTAAATCTCTCACGATATACATCCAATGGATCCTTGCCGGTCATTTCATAAACAATAGCAATTTCACTTTGCGCTTTTTCATTCGCCGGATCAATATCTAATATATCTTGCAAGATATCAATCTGATCTTCATACAATTCCTGTAAACCATATAATTCAGCCAAATCCATTTTAATTTGGATATCATCAGGCACTAAATCGTTTAAACGTATTAATTCAGAAATCTGTAATTCGGTTTTTCCTTGTTTTGAATAAGCATAAACCAATCGTTTGCGTAATTGGACATTGTTCGGTAAAAGTTGCAACCCCTTCACTAAAACAAATTCTGAACTATCAAATTGTCCCAAATATTCGTGAGCAATGGCATAATATTGATATATTTCTTCAGGATCATCACGATCACAACCTAAATCAACAAGTTCACGATACACTCGAATAGTTGAAGGCCAATCTCTGTTTTTATAATATTCTGCTGCGCTGCTCATCAATCGCGGACATCGAACTTCACGCAGGGAATCCAAATATGCTTCAAATGCAGCATCTTCATTGTTTTCATTATCTTCGGGGGGTACACACATCGAGAGAAAAATGGCTGCTACACCTATACTAACCAATTTTGATAAACGAATTTCTTTCATTTATTTATCCTCATTTCGAACGACGCTTGACGAACCAGAGATCGCCAAGATGGACGCCGATAGTTATTTGTTGAATTATTTCATCTGAAATCATATCACCAGTACGCGAACCGTATTTATACGCAAAATCCAATTGATTATTTGTATAACCGAATTTAATACCAAATCCTACTGTTAAGCCAAATTCATTCATGGCAGAAAGATCAGTATACACATTATCATTTCGATAATACAACCCAGCTCTATATTGTATCTTTTGCGACAGTTTAAAAGCAAGCGCTGGTGAAAATTTTGAAACGCTTATGGAATATTGATTCGATTTATTTATATAAAGCGATTTCAATGGAAATAATTCTTTGGGTTTATCTCCCTTATCCTGCCAATGATGGAGTTCAACCATAATGTGCGTTCTTTTTTTAAATTTAAAGTCCAGACCGAAACCGATTTCAAAAGGATTATAAATATTATGAAATATAGTTATTTCAGCGGCTGGGACACTTGATGGAGTCGGATTATCACTCGGTGGACTTGTATCAAAATATCCATTTCCATTCACATCTTCAAATGGCTGAAATGATAGTTGCCTCGCTTTTAAAGATTGGATGGATCCTGAAATCATGACGAAAATATTCGCCGGGATTTTTCCATTATTAAATCGACTGGATGAAAAATACAGTTTGTATAAGGATCCTGTGAATATATTCCTCTGAAAATAATGATAGGTCCGATTGTCAAAACTAAATTCTGTGTCTTTTCGGAGTGAACCGAATAGAATATCAAGTCCAACTGCCATCCCTTCGGTTGTTGTCAACGGGAATCGTAATGCCGTATATAAAGAAGTTATTCCACCTGATCCTTCCATAAAATGCTGTGTGCTTAATGTATCACCATTAATAAAAATCTCATTTACGGATCCTTTTAGCGAAAACTGTTGATTAAACACAGGTTTTATTCCAAATCCCCAAGCATATTTCGTGCCGATCGGTACAGCAAAATGAACACTGTTAAATCCGGTTAAACCATTAACTCCAAGTTCACTCGATACCTCGTTCCCTGAATAATTACCGGCTAAATAGGCAAATTTCAAATTATTCCAGGTTACAGGATTTGATAAAGAAACATCTTCAGTAAAAGATGGGATAATTCCCCGACTGCTCATCGCTAAAGAGGATGCATTATGATTAAAATAAATTTCCCCTAACCCATAAGCATTATGAATTGATTGGCTGAAAGCGACAGAAATTGTTAATAGTAATAAAAGTCTACGGAGCCACATATTGAATAAATAATTTTGGATAAAGGGAATCATGAGAGCTTGAATAAAGGTGTATTGTCGAATGAATATTATTTTTTACGTTTGAATACAATTTTATACCAAGGTTATTGATATTATCAAAATAATGATCCTGTAAAAAGCGTTTAATATTAAAAACGACTTTATCGTTTGATACAGTTCCACTGACAGTTAAATAATTATAAACATTAAAATTGTCCTCATCAAAATATGCAAAATCAATGAACTCAACAGTATCTTGCAGTGGAATTGCATATATTGAAAAGGATGAGATTGTTGTATCCGGGACGATGTGAAATGTGAGTTCAGCTTTGTCAAACGTTGTCTGTTTCGGTAAATCCAATGAATCTAAAAAATCCAAAGAGATTAGACTGCGAAGTCCTTTTCCCCTGCTTAAGGAAATAAATGATGTGTCTTCTGCAGTAATTGCAGGTGGAACTAAAATACTCAAATCACTAATAACATTAAATGATCTATGCAGGGTATCTATTGAAGTATCTTGTGATGTATCTGCTGAATCGGGATAAATAAATTGTCTAAAATAAATGTCAAGAACAGGTGTGGTGTTTTCAGATGAAAAATATTCCCTGCTGTAAAATGAATGCAGTTCACCGTCCTCATCATCCAATGTCAACATAACTGTATAATTTAATGAAGTATCCATAAATGTCGAATCAAGCATATCCTCAACATTGAACCTGGTTCTAAAAACGGATTTCGCAACTGAATCAACAAAAAATTCATATTCTTCTTCCAAGGCTGAAGTGACATAATGACCTGTGGAAATCTCTGAATCCGTAAAATTTAAATAATGTGATTTCGACTCACTAAACACAGAATCCGTAACATTCGGAAATGAAAAGAGTGAAAATGAAGCTGGATTTATTAAGGAATCAATCGCTAGACGCAACGTGAAAAATGCGCTGTCAACAATTATACTTGTATCGATCAATGATGCCAATGTCCATTGGATTGATTGTGCGGAGATAAATGATGTTTTTAGTAAAATAGCTTTGTATTTAAAGTCATTATCATCGCCTAAAGATAAACGAGACTTATTCCCAATTGATGGTGGGATTTGATATGTAACACCTTCGATATCATACAAATTTAAAGTATCCAATAGTAAATTGGCGTTACTCAAGTCAGCTTCCAATGGTTCTTCCATGCATCCATTAATTGATACGAGAAACATTCCTGTGACCAGGATATATGTTAAATAATATGTTTTCATGGAATGCGGTATATACGAAAAACTATCAGTTAAGTTTCTCAAGGATTTTATCGAGATTATCGGCAACGGGCTGATAATCAATTTCTTCTCCTTCAGGAACCTTGATAGTTTGGACTTTTTTCTTAACAGCATTTATTGCTGGCAGCGATAATAATTTTTCAGTCAAATTGTTAGATGGTGATTCTAAAGCAATAATCATGTCTGCATGTTCAGCTGCCGCTTCGTAAGCGTTAACAGTACCTTTTTTCAATGCAGACGGTAACTTGAGGCCTGCCTTTTCAAAAGCAACCGTACTAAATGAATTATATTCTTCATCTATATCATGAACCATCAAAACAGTTTTTATTTTAGAATAAAAATCATCATTCTGATAAATTTCTTTATATAAAGCAGGGACAAAGGAAGATTGCCATCCATTGCAAAGAAAAATATCCGGTTTCCAAAATAAGTGTGGCAATGTTGCGAGTGTTGCTTTTCCAAAAATAGCATACCGTTCATCGTTATCTGATAACACACGACCATTCTTTGCTTTATACACAAGATTGGTTAACGGTTTAAACCATTTCGAATCTTCAAGAAAATAAACTTGTACTCTCGTTTTCGGTATGAATGCACTTTTTGCTGACAATACCATTTCATTTCCATCGTATTCAAAAGGAATCTCTCTAAGACGGATTACCTCACGTAAAATATATTTTCTTTCACTGACGTAACCATATTTTGGAATGATCGTTCTTATATCATGCCCCTTCCCCTGAAGCATTAATGGCACTCTGGTTGAAAAAAGAGCCAGACTTGACGTATTGGCAAACGGAATGATTTCTGTTGTCATGTAGAAGATTTTACTCATAAAACTTAACTTTTCTTATTCGATGGTTAATTGTTTGATTGAAATTTTTGCTCGGTCATAAAATTCACTACCCGGGAAATAATCAATCAGTCTTTGAAATTCCTCCCTGGCTTTTTCTAAATTTCCCATACTTTGATAAGCCAAACCTAATTTCAACTGGGCATCATCATCTTTATCTGTCCCAGCAAAAGTGAATACTTTTTCAAATTCGATTATTGCACGCTTATAATTTTTTTGAGAGTAATAACATTCCGCCAGCCAGTATTGGCTATTATCTGCCAAATTATTTTGAGGGTCACTGATGACTAACTTTGAAAAGCCGTTAATTGCTTGGGTATACAAACTGTTTTGGAAATTACTCAAACTCTCAATATAAATTCTTTTATACTCTGCAGGATTGATCCTGGAACTCGGTGAAGCAGGCGTCTGATCTTTTCTGACATTATATAATTCTGTAAAGCTGTTTGCTAAAGTGATAATCTTGTTTTCAATCATAACCAATTGAGCCAATACTTCAAAATTTGTACTGTCAGAATAAGCAGCTTTATCTTCCAATAAACGAATCTTGTTTTGAATGGTATTTATTCGATTAATGATCATAATTGCTACGGAATCCGATTGCTGTTTAGAAGCGACTGTGGCTTTCAATGTATTTTGAATTTCCGGTAACAGGATATTTAACTTCGTTTCTAATCCGTCAATTCGAACGCTTTGTTTCGCTATCTTATCATTTAATACTCTGATTTGTTTATCACTCTGTGAAAAAAGTGACACTGATAGAATTATCAGAAAAATTGATAACTGTGAGAATTTTTTAATCATAATTTTTCGCCGTTTTGCAAGGGAATGAAGGGTGTGAATTTATCAAGACTTAACGAAGTATCATTGTAATTTTTAATAATCTTTGGGATCAATGCTTAAATTCATAATCAGTCCAACCATAATAAAACTAGAAAGCAAAAATGATCCCCCATATGACACAAATGGTAATGGAAGTCCTTTAACGGGGATCATCCCAACCGTCATTGCAAAATTTACGAAAACATGTGCTGTAAAAATAGAAGCTATTCCTATCATAGTTAGACTGGAAAAGCGGTCATCAACATTATAAGCCGATCGAATGATCTTTAAGATGAATATAGTAAAAATAGTAACTATTACAAAAATAGCCACGAAGCCAAGCTCTTCCCCGATGACCGAAACGATAAAATCAGATTCCTGGACAGGTAAGAATTTTAAATGAGTTTGGGTACCCTGTCCCCAACCTTTACCAAGTAGACCTCCTGCGCCAATAGCAGTTTTACTTTGAATAATTTGGTATGCAGCTCCTAAAGGATCAAGTTCCGGATTAAATAATGTTAAAATTCGTTTTTGTTGGTAATCCTTCAGCATCCCCCATAAAACCGGTGACAATAATCCCAAAAAAACGTTTGAAAAAAATGTAGTAATACCAAAAATAATCGAAGGTTTAGCTTTATAAATAATGAACATCATCAGCATGGCCCAAATAGTAAATGAAATCCAGTGAAATGCCGTTAAAATACTGATTAATGGAGCAATAAATAAGAAAAGATGAAATGGTCTGGCACCTGCCCAATACAGCATGGGCAATACAGGTACCATGATAATGATCGCTGTCCCCAAGTCCGGTTGAATTAAAATAATAAATGCTGGAAATAAGGCAATAATGATTGGCAAAATATTTGCCGAAAAATAATTCATCTGCAAATTGTGATCTGATAAATAGCGAGCTAATGCGATAACGACAATCCACTTTGCAAACTCTGATGGTTGAAAGCCAATAGGAAGACCAATATCTACCCAGCGATACGTATTTGCAATTTCTCTCCCCATATATGGAATTAATACAAAAATCAATATTACACCATATAGACCATAAATATACCGATGTATTGTATGTCGGGGTATTAGAAATGCTGTAAGCAACCCAATAAGTGCAGGTATCATAAAAATAAGCTGCTTATAAAATGATTGGCTATAAATACTTGATGTTTGACCTGATTCAATACTCTTGAGTGTAACCAAGCCAATTGCAAAAAGGAACAATGCAAGAACAAATACAAGTGAATTTGACGATCTGAATTTTAATATAAATACTTTAATCACTGTGTAAAAGCCAATTTCATAGTTTCATTTGACGAAAAAAGTAAATTAAAAACTGATCTGGCAATAGGTGCAGATGTAACACCACCATGCCCACCATGTTCAATGAGAATGACAACCGAAATAACATCATTTTTATATTTTCCATACCCTATATACCAAGCATGATCTTCGCCATGCGGGTTTTGTGCAGTACCCGTTTTTCCAGCGATAATTAACCCGGGTATTTTAGGGTCTGAACGCCGACCCGTTCCATTAGGAGCAATAATAACCTGTTGCATAAAAGATTCAATTTGATCCCATGTTTTCTTAGAAAAAGAATTTACTTCAACTAGTTCCGTTTCCTTATTTTTTATGGTATGAAGAACAGGTGTTCGGCCTTTCATTGCCAATAAATTTATATATTGAAGCATCTGTATTGGTGTTGCTACGAATTCTCCCTGACCTAATGATACATTCAACAAATGTCCCTTAGACCATCCCCAGCGCCCATATTGTTTATTCATAAACGAGGAAGTTGGGACAACACCTTTTGCTTCAGAGGCCAGGTCAATTCCTACTTTTTTACCAAAACCGAATTGCCGACATGCTTCTGCCCATTCATCAATGGATAATCGTTGAACAAGATGATAAAAATATATATTACACGATTGAGCAATTGCCTTTTTCAGATTAACCGTTCCATGACCATTTTCTTTCCAGCAACGAAAATCCCGATCCCCTAACGTATACACACCGGAGCAATCAATCGTCTCGGAATAACTAACTCTTTTCTTTTCAATTAAGGCCATAGCTGTAATCATTTTTAAAGTAGATCCAGGCGGATAAAGGCCGTGTGTAATCCGGTTAAGTAATGGTTTATCAGGATCGCTGATTATCTTTTTCCAATCATCTATCGTTGTTGTTCCTGTAAATAAATCAGCTGGATAATCCGGTTTACTAACAAATGCCAAAATTTCTCCAGTTTTTGGATTAGAGACCAATGCAACACCTTTAAGACCTTCCAATCTTTTTTCCAACATTTCCTGTAGGGGTAATAATATGGATGTAACCAAATTATTTCCAGGGACTGGATATTCTGCGTTTCGATCAGTTGAAATACCTATTTCTCGTCCGAAAGCATCTACCTCCATAAAATAAATACCCTTTTCACCACGCAGGCTTTTCTCATATACTTTTTCTAATCCCCTCCAACCGACTAAATCTCCATATATATACTTTTCAGGTTCTGCCAATTCTTTAATAAGAGCACGGTCAACTTCTTTAACATAACCAAGCAAGTGAGGAGCATTAATTTTCCCTGAATAAATCCTCTCAGGAAATTGTATATAGTTTATTCCGGTCAAATCTGTTTTATGTTCTTCGATTCTACTTAATTGATCGAATGTGAGGTCTTTCGCGATTCTTGACGGTAAAAATTTTCCCCGGTAATATTTATCATAATTTGATTTTAAAACACTCGTATCTATCCCGGTACACTGACTGATTATATAAAAATTCTTTCGTTTATCTATCATTTCTCCCGGGATACCTGTTAAGACATATGTCGGATAATTATCCACAATAATTTCGCCATTTCGGTCAAGGATTAAGCCCCGTGGTGCATTTAAGGGAATTGCACGAATTCGATTAACTTCCGCTCTCTTTGAATATTTTTCATACGAATGAAACTGGATACTGAAAAACCGGATGAGAAGTGACATCATTAACAGAATAACGACACCACTGGCGACAATCATTCTTCTCTTGGGTATTAAATTAGCTGCTTTCAGCACGATAGAATAAACTAAATGGAATGATTAATTGAAGAATAAGAATAAAGCCCATTGTATATCCGGTTGTAAAAAACCATGTTTGAATAAACATCCATTTATCAGTATCAAACAAATATTGATATCGGATATAACAATAAATAAAAAAATGAAACGCTATAATTCCAATCCATGCTAAATGATAATACAACGGAATTAGCCTGTTATACTGATCTTTTAATAAGCCGGCGAAATAGCCAATAAATGAATAGGATAATGATGAAAGTCCAAAATAGGATCCAACGGCGGAAAGATCCGTCAAGAGTCCTAGAATAAATCCGGCAATTACTCCATAAAATCGACCATATTTAATTGAAGTATACAGAATAAAAATTGACATGAAATCAGGACGAACCATTTTGATAGACATCAGTTCAGCCAAATAAAACTGAATAAGAAAAACAGCGGCTAAAATTAAAATGAATTTATTCCATTTCATGATTTTGTTCTATAATGACAAATAAGTTTATCAGTGATCCCAATTGCTCGGGAAACCGGACAGATACAATTTTCTGGAAACTGCCTATCTCGTCACGCATACCTATGACTTCACCCACTGGGAGATTTTTGGGGAATATATCACTAAATCCTGAAGTAATCACTCGATCACCCACATTGATTTCTGAATTCTTCTGTATTTCCCTAATTTCACATATATCACCATACACCCACCTTAAAATACCCCTGGCTCCCGATGGCATAACTTGTACACTTAATCGGAAGTTTACATCACTTAAAATTTGCACGATAGAGCTTTGATTTCCGACAATAATGGTTTTTCCTATCACACCTTTTGATGTTATTACAGGATAATTTTGTTTAATACCATTATGACTCCCGACATCAATCGTTAACGTATTCATATTGACTGTAATCCCTTTATTGATTACTTTTGCAGGAAGTAATTTTAACTGACTCTCTCGTTTATAATTTAACATTTCACGTAGCCGCTGGTTTTCAACTGCAAGATTACGCATCGATTCAATTTGCAGTGAATAAACAATATTTTCTTCCCTGATAAGCGCAGCTTCTTCGTCCACAACTGCCATGGCCCTGAGCCAGGAAACAGGTTTATAAATGAATGAAAAAATATCATTCACTTTTCCACGGAAAATGGCTACATCTTGAGAATCATTCGATAGAATTAAAGTTAGGGATATGATCACTGCGAAGAGAAAAACCAAGTGATCGCGCTGACGTATTATAGCGAGATAAATTTTCCTCATTACATTATGTGGTTAATTTTATACGTAGTTGGTGAATGATAACATCAGGGGGCTTACTGATTTACCAGCTACCACTCTACCAGTTACCAAATCATATCAGATTAGAACGGGTCTGTATTTACGGATATTCTCCAGTACTTTCCCCGTCCCTTTCACAACTGATATCAGGGGTTCTTCAGCACAATTCACCGGTACATTCGTACGTTCGCGAATAATCTGGTCCATCCCCTTTAACAAGCTGCCGCCTCCCGTCATGATAATGCCTCTATCTAAAATATCAGCGGCTAATTCCGGAGGAGTTCTTTCCAATGCCCGTTTTACAGCTTCGACAATACTATTGACCGGTTCCTTTAACGCTTGTCGAATTTCATCTGAAGACACTTCAATCGTTTTGGGAATACCGCTGACCATATCACGGCCTTTTACAGAGATTGTTTTCGTCGTCATTCGCATTGCAGAACCAACAGATATTTTTATCGCTTCACCTGTTGCAAGACCGATATCCAATTTATGTTCGTTTCGAAACCACATTACAACGTGTTCATCCATTTCATCACCTGCAATTCGAATGGTTTCTTTTGTGACTACACCGTTCAATGCAATCACAGCAATTTCCGTTGTACCGCCCCCAATATCGACAATGATATTACCTATTGGCTGACTAATATCAAGACCAATCCCAATGGCAGCAGCGACCGGTTCTTCAATTAAATAAACTTCTCGAGCATTTGCACGCTCACCGGAATCTTTTACAGCACGTCTTTCAACTTCTGTAACACCGGAAGGCACACAAATAACCATTCTTGGGCGAGCTAAACGATTGATATTTATTTTTCGTATGAAACCCTGAAGCATTCCGTCTGTCATATCAAAATCAGCGATAACACCGTCTTGCAAAGGTCGAATTGTTTCAAGTTCACGATGGGTTCTTCCTACCATTGCTTTTGCTTCTTTTCCGACTGCAACAATTTTACCATCATGTACTGAACGGGCAATAATGGACGGTTCATTGATCATAACACCTTTTCCATTGACCCACAAAAGTGTATTTGCAGTCCCAAGATCAATAGCGATATCGCCGGATACCCAGGAAAATGAATTTATTAAAGAAGATAGAAATGCCATTACATAAGTCTCGGATTATTTAATGCTTCTAATAGAAGTGACAAAGTTAACTCAATTCTAAACTATTTTCCTTATGAATTAACCTTTTCTGGGATTGACTGTAAAAGAGTCTTCGTGTAGGCATTTTGCGGATTGGTAAAAATGTCTTTTGTGACTCCTTTTTCTACAATTTTGCCATCTTTCATAACAACAACGTGATGAGCAAAGGATTCAACCACATGCAGATCATGAGTTGTAAACAGAATTGCAAGATGATCTTCTTCGACTAATCTTAATAATAGGTTTAGAATTTTTGCCTGAACAGAAACGTCCAATGCAGATACAATTTCATCACAAATCAATATTTTTGGTTCGACAGCTAATGCACGTGCAATACATGCTCTCTGTCGTTGTCCACCGGATAATTCATGAGGATATTTTCCAGCAGTAATTATTGACAGATTCACTTTAAAAAATAATTCATCCATTCTTTCGGTTACGTCCGTATTTGGATGATGATGTTTAATTACGTCTATGATTGCAGTCCCAATTTTCATTCTGGGATTTAATGAACTTAATGAATCTTGAAAAATTATTTGGATCTCACTTCTTAAATCACTCATTATTCGCGGATTGTAATTTGATCCTTGAAATATAAATTCCCCCTCAAAATCATCCACTAACCCCACAATCGTGTTTCCTAAAGTTGATTTACCGCTTCCGCTCTCACCCACTATAGCAAGAATTTCTCCCGGCCGGAGTTTTAAATTTATATTATAGTTTGCTTGATTGAATTTTTGTTTTTTGAAATATGACTGTTTCCCGGGATAATATGTGGAAACATTTTTTAATTCAAGTACAGGTTTAATCAATTTCAACCCGGCTTTGGTCTCCAAGGATAAACCGGTGGGTGACTGGTTTGGACTTTGATCGCAACAAATGCACATCACTGCCCAAAAGCGATGCTTCAATCCTACGAGAAATATTATGAATACTGCAGCCATTCATCAGAATTGAATATTCGATTTCACTATTCAGAATAGAGCATCCATTTCCAATAGCGGTATAGGGGCCAATGTAGGCATTATCGATGACGACATTATCTCCAATGATTACTGGACCTCGTACATTTGAATCGACGATCTTTGATCCTTTTCCTATTACAACTCTTCCGCTTACGGCAGAGAAAGCATCAATTTCACCGTGCCGGTCATCTTTAATATTGTCCAGTACCAATCGATTTGCCTCTAACAGATCAGACGGCTTTCCAGTATCTTTCCACCACCCGGTAATTTCTGAATAGGTAACGGAATACCCTTTTTCCAATAAATATTGATGGGCATCGGATATTTCCAGTTCCCCCCGGGCAGAAGGCTTAATATTATTCACAGCTTCAAAGATATGACTATCGTAAATATAAATCCCTGTGACAGCTAAATTACTTTTCGGATCAGATGGTTTTTCTTCGATACCAACAATTTTACCATCTTTCACAGCCGCGACACCAAAACGATTAGGGTCAGGAACTTTGCTTAATACGAGATGGCAGTTAGACCTATTCGATTGAAATTCATCAATAAATTTTTTAATACCGCCAACAAGAATATTGTCCCCCAGATAAAAAACGAATGGATCCCTACCTATAAATGGTTCCGCAATTTTTACTACGTGCCCTAAACCTAAAGGAGCGGATTGTTCAATATATGTAATCGTTAATCCATAACTGTCACCATTGCCAAATGCCTTTTCAATGGATTTGTCCTCTTCATTAATAATAATACCAACTTCCTCAATTCCTGCATCGTGAGCATATTCCAACGCATAGCCCAACATAAGTTTGTTTGCTATGGGTATGAGGTGTTTGTTTTGTGTATGTGTTATGGGACGCAGCCTTGTTCCATGCCCCCCGGCTGTAATTAATGCTTTCATTTAATATTAATCCTTTATCCAGTTACCATTCACTTCTAACCTGTTAGGAACGACCTTTCATCATTCCGGCTTTACTTAATTTGTCAGCAACTTTATTTTGGTCTCTTGGAATATGATTTATTTCCCAAGAATCAAATTCACTCAATAAATCTGAAGCATTGGCATGTAATGGAATCATATTCTCATGTTTGACTTTGAACTCACCATTAATCTGGTTTACGACTAACAGGCTATCTGCAAATATATTAATACTTGCAACATTCATTTCAAGAGCAATCTGCAAGCCGCGAATCAGCGCGCTGTATTCTGCTTCGTTATTGGTTGCGTCTCCAAAATATTCAGAAAAAGTATCGATTTCTTCACCTTTACTATAAAACACACCCCCTATTCCTGATGTTTTTGAATGCAAATCAGCAGCACCATCTACATATAAATCCACGTGAGTATTCCCTGACATTTTTTTATAGAGTTTTTCCAGTGTTTCATTGGATCTATTTTCTGCTTCTGACAATAAATTCTTTAAAGATGTTATTTCGTTTTTATCGAGTTTCATAACGGTGGGGAAATTAATGTGATTTATAGATGGAAACGATGATTGTTTCGTACAATTTTGATATAGATTTGCGTGAATGTGTTTGCCATCGGCTCTTAACAAATGTTGAACTCCGAGTTCATTCATTATATGTATTTTTGTTATAAATATTAAACTCTGGGGTTCCCAATCAATATCAGGATTCCTCAATTTAGTTAGACTCCGTTAGGAGTCAAATATTTATAACACAGGAATGTCAAAAAGAACACAACGCCGTAAGGTGTTGAATTGGATAACAAATTTGTCTTTATCACTATGCTGAATAAGTTGAACTCCTAGGAGTTCCGTCATCATTTGTATTTTGTACTATAAACATTAAATCCCTACGGGATTAACCTCTTTTCTTGATTCTCTAGGAGTCAAATACCTATAGTACTTAAATAAAAAGAGAAACCAACGCCGCCCGCCTGAAAGACACAGTCGGGCAGGTGGGTGTTGAATATTCATTTGCCAACATTTGTGCCGTGTTTATAATACCAATTCATATTCTTCATCCTAATCCTAATCTTTATCCTATTTCTCAACCTCATCCGCCATTTCTAATAAAAGGATTCGCCCTAATTTGTGCCGGGCACTCCTGCCAATAATAACACCAATTACAGA
>CAJVYU010000002.1 GCA_913009735.1 uncultured Fidelibacterota bacterium | reverse complement strand
CGGCATACGAGATAAAGGAATGTGACTGGAGTTCAGACGTGTGCTCTTCCGATCTCATAGACTTTGAAATCGCTAGTTCAATTATTTTTAATAGAATGATTTATGCCATAGCAGAGAAAAAATGAACATGATTTCAGCAATGACAGATTTGATGCAAATCCCGGGAGTTGGTAAATCAATAGCGGAAGACCTGATAAATATCGGTATAATATCGGTCAATGATTTGAAGGGAAAAGACCCTGAAATTTTGTATGATCAGTCAAATCGTTTTGCAGGAATGGTTCAAGACCGCTGTTTACTTTATGTTTTTAGGTGTGCAGTATATTACGCAGAAACAGAAGGAAATATTAGAGAACAAGAAAAATTAAAATGGTGGAATTGGAAAGATGAAAAATAACGGACTGATAAGAAAAATTACATGCCAATAAAACAGGCATTTATTCAAACCATTCATTCACTATTACGTAAAGCAGATTGCGAATGAATGAGCGCTATGTGCTGTCCTTCTTGTCCGCTCTGCGGACATGCAAGGAAGTTGTTCCAAAAACCTTACATTTTTTATACAAACCATTAGGGAAAATATAAAATGGATATAAAAATTCTAAAAACTGAAAAGGATTATAATCAAGCTATAAAAAGGTTTGAGCATATTTTTCATGCGCCTTCTGATTCAAATGAGGGTGATGAAGCTGAATTATTATCAGTATTGATTGAAAAATATGAAAATGAACATTATCCAATTGAAGCTCCCGACCCAATTGAAGCAATTAAATTTAGAATGGAGCAAATGGAGATGACAAAAAAGGAATTAGCACAAATAATTGGATATAAAAGTAGGGTTTCAGAAATTTTCAGTCGTAAAAGAAAATTGACTTTAAAAATGATTCGTAATTTACATGATAAAATGAATATACCTTATGAATCATTAATTACTGACTATTGAAAATAGTACATTTCACAAATACAGGCTAAAAATCAGTGGTGCCCTTATTGACCGCTCTGAAGACTGTGAAGAATAGTACTGCAAACACAATGGATAATATTAAAAGAGTAAAATTATTAATTGCTTGGATTCAAGTAGGAAGTGCAACTCCTAACACACTTCCATTCGGAAACAGGTATACTAGGGATGTTGAAATCTTTCAACAAATGTAAATCCTATTCCCGGTAGTGGCAGCCGACACTGGAACGGTTGGCGTGGGCCGCCCGGGTTATCAACAGGGCTGACAGCGCCGAATTCCGCAGGCCAATCAACTCATCGGTAACAACCCGGTGGCGATAAAAACGTTCGATCTGGGTATTCAGATGATTCAATTCCTCCAGCGCCCGTTCCAGTCGGGAGGTAGTCCGTACCAACCCCACGTAATTCCACATCAACTGGCGGATGGTTTTCATATCCTGCTGGATCAGGGCTTTGTCAGAAATCTGATCTCCGGTGTACTGCCATTCCGGGTACTCCCTTTCGGATGGTTCTGGTAATCCGTCGATCACTGAACTGATCTGATTTGCTGCCCGAGTACCCCAGACCAGACCTTCCAATAAGGCAGAACTGGCAATACGATTGGCCCCGTGAACGCCGGTACAAGCCACCTCACCAATGGCAAATAAATTATCGATGGTTGTACGACCAAAAGTATCCACCCAGATACCGCCACAGAAATAATGAGCCGCCGGTACTACCGGAATCGGATCGCAGGTGATATCAATTTTGTATTGTTGGCAGAATGCATGGATATCCGGAAAACGTCGACGGATTTCGGCCGGAGTACCAACCACGCTAACATCCAGATACATATTGGTAGCACCATGAAGTAGCATTTCTTGGTGTATTCCGCGGGCAGTAATATCACGGGGAGCCAAATCCTGCCATTCAGGACTGTATTTATGCATGAAGGGCTCACCGTTACCATCGATAAGTTTTCCACCGGCACCGCGTATAGCCTCGGAAATCAAAAAATTTTCGGACGGGGGTTTGTGCAATGTAGTTGGGTGAAATTGAACGAATTCACAATTCAATACACGTCCACCGGCGCGGTATGCCATGGCCAGTCCATCACCCCGGGCGCCAACCGGATTGCTGGTCCGCAGGAATAATTGGCCCACTCCACCTGTTGCCAGAATTACTGTTTTAGCCAGAATTCGTTTCACTGATTTAGACTGCCGGTCATAACAATAAACACCCACACAAGCCCGGCGGGCATAGCGCTCTTGTATATCAATGCTGTGGTGAGACGTTGTAATCAAATCGATGGCGGTATGTCCCGTCAGTACCTGCACATTTTTTGATTTGCCGATGGCTTGTAACAGGGCAATTTCGATTGCCCGGCCAGTGTGATCGGCGACATGCAGAATCCGATCTTCCGAATGCGCCCCTTCTTTAATCCAGGACAGATTACCGTTGGGACGGCGATCAAAGGGTACTTTTAAGGTATCGATGAGGATTCGCCGGACAAGTCCCGGGCCTTCCGTCGCCAAGATTTCAACTGCTTCCCGGTTGTTATAATTGGCGCCGGCTTTAATAATATCGGTCACTAACAGATCAGCAGAGTTTGAATCACCGTAGGCAATTATTCCACCCTGGGCGTAGTAGGTATTACTTTCTTCCGGCTGTTGGACCCGTGTCACTAAAGTAACCTGCACTCCCCTCCTGACCAGTTCCAGAGCAGCGGTGGCGCCGGCTATTCCGCTGCCAACCACCAGTACTTCGGTGGTGAAATCCCCGTTCATTGCCAACTACCCGATAGCGATCATGCGATTAACAGCCCGACGGGCGCGCTCGGCAATATCCACTGGTACATCGATTACATACTGCTTGTTTTCCAGTGCCAGCAGGGTCTCCTCCAATGTGATTTCATTCATGTGGGGACAGCGTACACTACACAGTCGCAGCATATCCTTTTCCGGGTATTCAGCAGCGATATTATCACCCATGGCGCATTCGGTGAGCAGTAGATAATGAGGTGCATCACTATCAGCCACTGCTTTTATCAGTTGATTGGTGCTGCCGGAAAAATCTGCCGCAGCCACCACATCCGGACTGCATTCCGGATGGGCCAGCACCAGCGTATCGGGAAATTGTTGGCGGATATTTTCGATGTCGGCCACGATGAATTGTTCGTGGACTTCACAGCGGGCATCCCAGCCAATCATGAAGTAATCCAGATTGGTGTCCGGTGATATTGGTCTACCGGACTTCTTTGGGAAAATAATATGCCGGCTGGTTTCTTTGGCCACATTACCGGCCAGATATTCGTCGGGCAGAAAAATGACCGTATCACTGTTCAGTGATTCCACCACCGCCACGGCGTTCCCCGATGTGCAGCAGATGTCCGATTCCGCTTTAACATCGGCGTAGGTATTCACATAGGTCACCACCGGGACGCCAGGGAACTGCCGGCGTAATTCCCGCACATCAGCGGCGGTAATGCCTTCCGCCAGTGAGCAGCCGGCTTTTTCAGCCGGCAGCAAAACAGTCTTGTCCGGATTCAACAGTTTGGCGGTTTCGGCCATGAACCGGACTCCGCAGAATACGATATAATCTTTATCGGTTTGGGCTGCCTTTCGGCACAGATCCAGCGAATCACCACGGAAATCGGGGACTGTGTAAAACAACCCCGGTTTCATGTAATTATGACCCAGAATCACAGCATTCATTTCAACCTTCAATTCCTGGATCCGCATTACAGTGTCGGCCTTTTGCTGCACCACATTTTCGGGCATGTCTCTGCCGGTTTTATGGCGCAGAATATCGAGTACTTCTGATTTGGTTAGAACTGACATATTTTTCCTTAATTCAATCTATTTGAGTTTATTTGTTGATTATAAATGAGATGTCCAGGGCAGTAACCGAATGGGTCAAGGCGCCCACGGAGATGAAATCCACGCCGGTGGCGGCGATTTCGGCAATATTCTCACCGGTAATATTGCCACTGGCCTCCAGGGGAATTTTTCCACCGGCCAATTTCACTGCCGTACGCATCTGATCGTGGGACATATTGTCCAGCATGATCCGGTCAACTGACAGCGTCAAAGCTTCCTGCAGTTCTGTGATTGATTGGACTTCCACCTCAATGACCATTGCTATTTTCTTTTGTGCCAGATAATTCCAGATCGAACTAACGGCGGCAGTGATTCCACCGGCAGCCTGAATATGATTATCCTTGATCAGAATCATATCGAATAGTCCGCTGCGGTGGTTGGTACCGCCACCGATTGCAACCGCCCACTTGTCCAGCACTCGCAGACCGGGAGCTGTTTTGCGGGTATCCAGTAGGCGACAGTTGGTTCCGGCAATTAAACCGGTCAATTCGCGGGTCCGGGTGGCAATGCCCGACATCCGCTGCAGAATATTCAAAGCGGTGCGTTCACCGGCCAGGAGTGCCCGTACCGGACCATTGATACGTGCAATTTTTTGACTGTTTTTCACTCGTTCCCCATCGCTTACCAAGGGGATTAAGCTGACCGCTGTATCTATTTCTCGGAAAATTCGAGCCGCAACCGCCAGTCCTGCGATGACGCCGTTGGCTTTGGAAATGAACTGGCCTGAACCGGTGGCTGATTCAGATATTGTACCCAAGGAAGTTACATCCCCGGTACCCAAATCCTCGGCCAGCACCTGTTGAACCAAGTTATCGATAGTCGTTTGATATTGAACTGGAATAATATTTTCCGGATTAACCATTATCGATCCATTCTACAATAGAATTATGTTCATCCAACAGCAATTTTATCGGTTTATGGTTGGTCCATTCATCGGCTTCATATTGGGAGTAACAGGCCACGATAATCCGGTCACCCGGTTGCACCAATCGGGCAGCGGCGCCGTTGAGGCAGATTTCCCCCGGATTTCCTTCGAGAACATAGGTTGTGAAGCGGTTGCCGTTGGTGATATCGTATACATCCACCTGTTCATAGGGCAACAAATCAGCGGCTTTCATCAGCGCTGTGTCTATAGAAATTGAACCATCATAGTGCAGATCGGCGCCGGTAACGGTCGCTTTGTGCAGTTTGGATTTAAGCAGTGTTTTTTGCATTATTCAGTTTCAATTTTATTTGGTTTTTCCGGTTTTAACCTTGGATTGATTTAATTGCAGAGCTTGATAAAGTCCGTAGAGGGCCAGGTCGGGATGGATGGCGTCGAACGGGCCTTCATCGGCAAACAGACTGGAGAAGCCGCCGGTTCCGATCACTATAGGCTGCACCCCGGCAAAGGCTTCGACCGTCACCCGTTGAATCACTTCTTTCGCTGCACCCAATTGCCCTAGAAATAAACCTGATTGGATACTTTCAACGGTGGTGCGTCCAACGGTTTTATGCAGATCGATGATTTCAACCGAATGCAGTTTGGCGGTGTTGCGCACCAGGGTTTCCAGCGAAATTTGTATCCCCGGGATGATGATGCCACCCAGGTATTCCCGGGTTTCGCTGATTACGCAAAAAGTGGTGGCGGTACCGAAATCGGCGATGATCAGATTCCGGTTGGGATAGAGATTGATGGCAGCGATGGCATTGGCGATCCGGTCGGCGCCCACTTCCAGCGGGTTACTGTAGCAAATCTGCAAACCGGTCTTTGCTCCGGGTTGCAACTCGAAGGGCGTGATGTCAAAATATTTGATAAAGGCATTACGAATCGAATGGTCCGCATCGGGAACAACTGAACAGATTGAAACCGCTTCAATTTTATCCGGTACAAGGCCGTTTTCGCGCAATACGGCACGGAAAAACACACCCAGTTCGTCACTTGAACTTCGCACTAGTGATGGCTTGCGGAACTGGAGAATCAAGTTGCCGTTTTCGAATATACCGCCCAGTAGTGATGTATTGCCAACATCCAAAGTCAGTATCATGATTGTTCCTCCTTTTCTCCAAGGATAAGATTTGTAAGTGTATGCCCCAAATCAGTCACACCGAGTGCTTCAGCAACCAGAACCGTACCGAGGCCGGAAAAAACCCGAAAATCCCGTTGCCGGTTATCGGAACGATCTTGCATATCGTTAGCGACAACCAGATCAGCAGCGGTGTTTTTCTGTAACTGTTTAACTTTGTTAAGTTGTTCTCTTTCCGTGGCGCCGGAAGACAATTTAAATGCTACCAGCTTCAAATCTTTATTGGCGGCCTTCCGTTTGATGGATCCCACCAGTTTGGCGTTGCGCCGGAAATCGATTGAAACCTCTTCAACCGTTGAAGAGGTTTTTTCTGTTGCGGGTAAATCAATAGTTGAATTGTCGATTTTTAACCGTACCGGTCGATAATCGCTCACAGCAGCCAGATGGATTACGGCAGTCAAATAAGGATCTTTCAGAAAGTTTCCCAGACGTTGCCCTAAATCGGCCGTATCTCCAAACTGCTCCCGGAAACAGGGCAGAGCCGGTAACCGGGATTGACCGCTGTGGAGAAAATAGACCGTGGCGCCGGCACTGGTAAAGCTGTCCGCCAGGGCGGCTCCGGTCCGGCCCGTGCTAACATTGCCCAGATAACGGACTGCATCGATACTTTCTCTGGTACCGCCTGAAGTAATCAATATCCGGTAATTTTTGTCCGTCGACTGATTTAATTTTACCCAGATAGCCGCCAACAGGTCTTCCGGCTCCAGCAATTTGCCCGGGCCTTCATCCCCACAGGTCAGGTGACCTACGGCCGTGGGCAAAACGGTCACACCTTGGTCGGCCAATGTTTTCAGTGATTTTTGTGTAGCGGGATGAGTGTACATATTGGTATTCATGGCCGGGGCAATCAGATAAGGCTTAGACCGGTCACGGGCCAGAAACAGGGTGCACAGCAGGTTTCCACCATCACCGTGAGCCAGCCGGTTGATGGTGTTAGCGGTGGCTGGCGCTACGATGGTCAGGTCAGCCCATTTAACCAGATTGATATGGTTCATCATGGTGCCGGCAGCAAACTGATCGTGGTAAACCGGGCGCCCGGTGAGTCCTTCCAGAGTGGCTGAACCGATGAAGTTAAGTGCATTTTTGCTCACGACGGTTTGGACTTCAAATCCAGCCTGCACCAGCCGGGAAACGACCTGAGCGCTTTTGTAAGCCGCAATCGAGCCGGTGATTTTATAGAGTATTTTTCCCCTTGACATAATTCTCATTTTGTTATTTCTTTCAATTCTATATTATCGATCAACCGGACCGGCCCAAGATAAACCGCACCGAAGCGGCGATCTCCTATATCTTCCACATAATCGACCCGGAAACCATCTGTTTCGAGTCCGGCGATCACATTTTGTACCGCTTGTTCGGATCGTAAACGCCTGACAAATTTCGGCGCCAGTTTCCGTTCAACTGCTGTCAGATTCAGGTTACGGGAACTGGCGGCCAAACCGTCGCTTTCCCGGATTGTCGGACAAGGTACAATGACCGTAGGCAGAAAAAAAGCCCGCGCCATATCTTTGATCAGTTGAAATTGTTGATAATCTTTTTCGCCGAAATAAGCCCGGCTAGCTTGAACGATGTTCAACAGTTTCAACACCACCGTCAGTACCCCATCGAAATGACCGGGTCTGGAGGCGTAGCAAAGCTTTTTGCTGAATTCGGTTTCAATTACCTGGTAACGATAATCATCATTATAAATTTGTCCGTAATCGGGCAGTAGCAAGGCATCGACGCCGGCTTTTTCCAGCAGGATTTGATCCCGTTCAATTTCTCGGGGATAATGTTTCAAATCATCAGGGTTATTGAATTGGGTTGGATTGAGAAATATGCTGACGACCGTATAATCATTTTCTTTCAGAGAGTACCGGACCAGCGATAAATGACCTCTGTGGAGGGAACCCATGGTAGGCACAAAGCCGATTGATCCGTCGTTATAACCGGAATCCCGGGCGGCCTGCCAGTTGATTATATCAGTGAAGATTTCCACTATTTGAAACTTTCCTTGGGACCGGGAAACCGGCCGGTGCGAACATCGGTGGCGTAATTATCCAGGGCCGATTTAATCAGCTCAAAACCTTCCAGGTAAGTGCGCAGAAATTTCGGCTTGAACCCCGGATTCATTCCCAATAAATCCTGATAAACCAGTACCTGGCCGGAGGTGTGGGGTCCGGCGCCGATGCCGATCGTGGGAATTAACAAGTGTTTCGTGATCCTTTGTGCCAAGAGCGCCGGCACCAGCTCCAGTAAAAGCGCGAAACAGCCGGCTTCTGCCAACAGTTTGGAATCCTCCAGAATTGATTGCCCTGCTATTTTATCCCGCCCCTGAACTCTGAAACCGCCCAGTTGGTGGACCGACTGCGGCGTGAGCCCCAAGTGACCCATTACCGGAATTCCCGAATCAACAATGTAGCGAATAATATCAACATGAGCCCGGCCGCCTTCGATTTTGACCGCGTTGGCGCCGGCTTTCATCAGAGTGTCAATGGCCGCCATTGTATGGCGCTGGTCATGGCGGTGCGCCAGGAAAGGCATATCGACGATGACCAGTTTGTCGGGGGCGCCACGGCAAACCGCCGCCACATGGGCCACCATCATTTCAATGGTTGCGTTGATGGTGGTGTCGTAACCGTGGATAACCATGGCGGCGCTGTCACCCACCAGTATCGCGTCGATTGTGCTGGCATTGATGATTTGAGCCGTAGTGTAGTCATAGCCGGTGACCAGAGTAATTGGCTCCCGGGCGGCCATTTTGCTCCCGAATTCATTGATATTAATCATTTGCAGGGTTTTCTTCCAGACTCGATTCAGTATAAAATTTGACAAAGCTATCGTAGATATTTTTAAATTGATCGGACACCAGTGCCACCCGGTGTTTCTCGATTGTTACTTGATCCCCCCGGGCCAGAGGGCCGGTCAAAGGCTCGGTATTGTTCAACAGATTTTCGGTGATCGCCCGCAGGTAAGGCTCCGCCGCTGTGGCCGGTAGGTTGAACTGGTTTTGCAGGCGATTGAAATAGGTTTGCCAAAGCAAGGTGGTAAAATTACCGGCCATGGTGGCCCAACTGTGGTAAAGGGGTTTTTGATCCGCCGGGATGGCGCGGGAAGGGTTGGGTAATTCCGGGAAAAGATCGCTGAAGGAAGATCTACCTTCTTCGGTGACAAACCAGATTGATTCATAAACCGACCGCGAATACAGTTCATTACTGAAGGTCATTAGCGGGTGGGCCGCTTCGGCCTGTGGAATTGACAGGGCGCCAGAGCAGTGAATCCATATTAGAGCGGGATTTACATTTTGCTGCCGGTAGATAAAATCCTGAATGACGTCATCAGGCAGACAGACAATTGCTTTGTGGACTTGAGGCAGAAAATCGGACAGCGGTTCGGCCAACCGGCAATACCACTGCCGGCAAGGTATATCCTGCAAATAAAAATAATGGATAAAATGACGCGCCAAGCGTCCATTTCCGATTATCAGATATGGATAAAGTCGATTCGGTTTCAGTACCTGTCCCAAGGATCAAGTCCAAATTTATTGTGTGGAAAAGTCTATTACGCCAACCGATCACGGTTTCAATCAGTTGAAATCCATGTCATTTGACGGGCAAAATTACAGTATAATGGGGTAAAGTACACAGACATAGATTATTAGAACCCTTTGATAAATCTTATGCGTGAAGAAAAAAGACTTAAAATTTGTTTGATTGAGGCGGAAAACGTAGCCAATAGCGGGGCTATGGGCAAGTTTTCCAATTCGCCAGCTGGCGGACCGAATTTTAAACTTTTTAATTTGTGCAACAGGTTTTTCAAAGGGTTCTATTAGCCTGGATAATTCATGAGCAAGCGTACTAACTGATGCAAGTGCCGTAATAATAATGGATAGAGGAATCATAACACAATGTAATTATGTAAAACGTAAATATGTAATTTGTTTGTATTACGTTTTACATATTTACGTTTTATCGTCATTAGCAATCCAAATATTAATGTGACTCATTCACAAAATTACGAAGCTGGTGAATTAATCAAGTTAGATAAATAACGAATGGAACTTTCGGAGAAGTGTTGGCTATATAAAAAAATAATTTGGGGAAGCTGCTATCAACTTCGTTAAACATAATATTGGGTCGACGACAATAGATAAAATCATGAATCAAAGAATAATATATCCAGTCGGAGTAATCCACTTGTCTTATAAAAAAAATATCCCTATCCAAGGCAGGTTTAAAGACAAAATAGAGGCTTGGATTGAACTAAAAGAGAAATTTGTAACCGCTGATTTAGAGGGAGCCTAATGGGTAAAAATATTCTAGATGAGAAGAGCCAACAGTAGAGAAGTATTATTCCGGTATTCGCCTAAATCTTTCTTATTAACTCACAATTTCTTTCGTTTTGAAATGGTTAATCGAACGCCGCCATCCCGGTAATAGCCTCGCCAAGAATAAGGGTATGCATTTCATGGGTGCCTTCGTAGGTGTACACTGATTCAATATTGGCCATGTGGCGGATGGGTGAATAGTCTTCGGTAATCCCATTTGCACCCAGCATTTCCCGCGCCATTCTGGCGATATCTCTTGCTATGGCACAATTGTTCCTCTTTGCCATGGATACTTGCTGGAAAGTCATTTTCCCTTCGTCCTTGAGGCGGCCTAATCGATATAATAAAAGCTGTGCTTCGGTAATTTGAGTTAGCATTTCCGCCAGTTTTGCTTGTATGAGTTGATATCCGGCGATTGGTTTTGAGAATTGTTTCCGTTCTTTTGCATAATCCAAGGCGGTATTGTAACAATCTGTCGCTGCGCCTACCATCCCCCAGGCGATGCCATAACGGGCTTGGGTCAGACAACTCAACGGCCCTTTAAGTCCTTCAATATTCGGCAGCCTGGCAGAATCAGGAACACGGACATTGACCATAGACAATTCAGAAGTAATAGATGCCCGGAGACTCAATTTACCATGGATGTCACTGGACGTAAATCCTTCCATCCCTTTTTCTAACAAAAATCCACGGACCATTCCTTCTTCATCCCGTGCCCAGACTACCGCCACATCGGCGATAGAACCATTGGTAATCCACATTTTGTTTCCGTTGATAATCCAGTCATCGCCATCTCGTTTACAGCGTGTAGCCATGCCGCCGGGATTTGATCCGAAGTTTGGTTCAGTTAATCCAAAACATCCAATTTTCGTTCCATTTCCTAATCCGGAAAGCCATGTCTTCTTTTGTTCATCAGAACCAAAGGCGTGAATGGGATACATGACCAAGGCGCCCTGCACACTGGCGAAAGAGCGCAGTCCGGAATCACCCCGTTCCAATTCATGGAGAATAAGACCATAGGCCACATTGCTGATACCGGCGCCACCGGATTCTTCAGGAAGAGACGAGCCAAAAAATCCCAACTCGCCCAATTTTGGAACCAATTCCATGGGAAAGGTACCTTTTTCGTAATGTTCGTTTATCAACGGCATAAATTCGGATTGAACAAAATCGTAAGCCGTCTGCTGGATCAGCAATTCTTCTTCGGTGAGCAAATCCGAAATATTGTAAAAATCAGGTCCAATGTTTTTCATACTAATCCCTTTTAATCACAAGCTGAGACATAAAATCCCGAGTTGATAAGTTATCACAACTAAAAATTAATTCTTTGAGTGAATTTAAGTCATTCTCTTTGAATTTTTCACCGGCAAGAGAATTAAATTTATTCTCTAAGTCCTCCACCGTCATTGGTTCCCGGGGATCTCCCTTGGGATATTCAAGGTATTCCGAATACTTTTTACCATCTTTTGTAGTTATGACAACCTTTGACGGCTGTTTTGCCGGAAACATTTTTTCAAATTCCAATGAAGGTTCACCCTTTATTTTGTCAATAACCTCGAAAATTCTGGGGTCGTTCAACTTCTCATCAGAGAATGATGATGTGGTGATTTTTTTATCCACAATAGCAGCTGCAAGACAATAAGGGAGTGAATGGTCTGCTGTTTCTCTGGATTTTGGACGATATTTCGCAGGATCAAACAGGATATCATAAGCTTGTGCAAAGGCAGTCACTTTTACTTCTTTGATGTCGGTGTATTCCAAGTTATTGTTAATCATTCCTTTGAGCGCACAGGTGATATGAGTGTGAGTTAAGGCTTCGGTTGGAAACGCTTTCATACTGCACTCAAGGATTTTGAAATCTTCTCCTAAATTCTCTAAAAGAGCATCAACATCCCATCCCCAAGATGATATACCGTCGCGCCCTTCCATATCTCTGGGATTCACGGTTTCTTCTTTACTATCCCAGCCGATAAAGGTATCCATAAAACCTTCTTTACCCTCAAACACTTTTTCGGTTCCCGAATATTCTTTTTCAGCCATGAGTGCCGCAAACACACCGCTTTGAACAGCCATGGGATCAACCATGTTTTTCATCATCGTCAGCACACCGGCCGTCGGGCAACCGATAGTATGGTTATGGCAACCGTTAATTCCAATTGCATTTACCATTTGGTCTATCGATAAACCAAGAATTTTCCCGGCGACAATCGGTGAAACAAATTGAGTTAGGGTGGCATGGTGCCATTTCCGTTCGCGGACGCCCGGTTTTGCAAATAAACACAACCGCTGTTCAAATTCATATGCCAGGACGATTGCGGTAATCACATCTTTCATGGACGAATTCATCTTCTCGGCAGTACTCAGCGCTGCCGGAATAATGTCGCTGGGATGGCTTGGGTCTTCTTTCCAGTAAATGTCATTGAAATCCAGCGCACGGATCATCAGCGAATTAATGAGCGCTGTATTCACAGCTGGCATTTTGTCACCAAACCCGATTACGGTGGATTCATCAGTGCCGCCTATTTCCCTATAAATTTCCAATATGACATTCACGTCACGTGTGTGCATGCTGCCATAAGCACAGCCTATAGAATCATAGAGATATCGTTTAACTTCCTGAATTACTTCATCCGGCAGGTCTTCGTATTTCAGGTTGACTGCAAATTCCGCAATCTGTCTTGAGATTGTATTCTCCATTTTCCTTCCTATAATTTATCAATAATAGCGTCTGTCATCTGGACAGTAGAAGCAGCGCCGTGTTCAATCACATCAGGTCGACCGGACATTTTCGCCATATCATAGGTTCTGACTTTACCTTCAGCCACCACTTCTGCCACTGCTTTTCTGATCATTTTGGCTATTTCCTGCTCATCAATATAGTCAAGCATCATGCAGGCGGATTCGATCATAGCAATCGGATTGACAATTGACACCGGATAGTCAGCATATTTTGGTGCACTGCCATGTGTTGGTTCAAACACGCCAACGCCGGTTTCAGGATTATACTGGGCACTGCAGGCAAATCCAAGTCCGCCGATGAGACCAGCAAACCCGTCGGATACAATATCACCAAACATGTTCCCGGCAACTATGACGCCATAATTTTCAGGATTTTTAGTTAGCCACATCATTTGGGCATCAATGTTTGTGTTCCACAGTTCTATTTCCGGAAAATCTGCTTTTTGAATCTGCTGAGCCATTTTGTACATCATTCCGGAAGTTTCACGGATTACGTTTGGTTTTTCACAAACTGTAACGGATTTATATCCGTAATTTTTGGCATGTTCAAATGCAGCCCGTAAAATTCTCTCAGTTGCATTTTTGGTAAAGATTCTCGTTGAAACTGAAATTTCCTCTTTCGGTGCATCCCCAAAGTTTTTCTGGAATTTCGGATGAGTCATCAACGCATCATACACTTGATCCGGCGGATCGCTCCATTCAACACCACCGTACAATCCTTCCGTATTTTGACGAAAAATCGCCACATCCACTTCCGGTTCTTCAATCGTATTGCCCTTACCTCTACGTATAAAGTTCAACGGATTTCCTTTGTAGGTCCGGCAGGGACGCAGGCAGATATCCAATCCAAAGTGCTGGCGCAGCCCAACAATCGGACTGGAATACACCAACCCTTTTTCCTTCAATTCCGGTATCAGACCCTCAAAGGCTTCATCCTTGGGTTTGGACGTGATGGCACCAAACAGACCGATTTTATGGTCTGCAAGTAAATCAATCGTTCTTTGCGGTAATGGATCTCCTTCTGTACACCAGAATTTCCATCCGATATCTCCTTCAATATAATTCGCTTCAAATCCAGCCGCATCCAGTACACGAATTGATTCTTCCAATACTACTTTTCCTATACCATCACCGGGCATTTTAACAATTGTTCTTTTTTCCATTATTTTTCCTTTATTAACAACGAATCAAACGAAAATAACGAAGCAATCTTAAGCTACTATAAAGATCATTTTGTTTTATCATATTAATTTAATTTGAAAAATTATTTGTTTAACACTGTTAAACGTTTGAATTGAATAGGTATTTTACCAAAATTTATTACATACCCAACTTCGTAATCTGATGCTTTCAGGTAATTGACTAATTGAGCATAATGATTGGGATGAAGTGTTTCCACTGCTTTTAACTCCAGAATAATTTTATCATTCACAACTATATCTGCATAATACTCACCTACATTTTCACTACGAAAAAACACATTGATTAGTTTTTGTTGTTCCACTTTAAGTCCAATGGATTTTAAAGCAATAATCAACGAATTTTCATACACTTTTTCAAGAAAACCTCTACCTAATTCTTTCTGAACCTCGATTGAAGTTTTAATGATTAAATCAGATAAATTTTTGTGTAATATTTTCACTGCTGTATGGTTTTTCCTTAATAAGCTAGTCGTTTTTTAAATCTTATTTACTTTATTCGTTTTATTCGTTGTGAATCAAATCCTGTCCTTCACCCAGTTTTCCAAACCACCGGTCAGGATCAACTCCTGTGCCGCCTCGCCCACAGGAGAAATGGGATATTCCTTATCATTTACTATCAGCAAAGAGGATGCGAAATCGATGGTAGCAATCATCCCGGTTTTTACTGTTAATTTTTCAGTACCAAATTTTTCTTTCAAATCATTCACAATTTCTGGTGACTCAATGATCAAATAACCATTATTCAATGCATTCCGTTTATAGGTTTGACTAAACGAACCGGCCAGCACCATTTGAATACCTCTGTATTTCAGCGCCGTGGCTGCTTGTTCCCTGGAACTTCCCGTACCAAAATTATACCCACTGACTAAAATATCATTTTCTTCAACAATTTTTCCAAACTCAGGATCATAATTCTCCATCACAACAGCGGCCATTTGTTCAGGAGTTAAACCGTCAACGTAGGTATATTTTCCGGGATAGATTCCATCCGTATTCAAATTGTCTTGATGACAGAAAATGAGTTCACCGGAAATGTGTTCGGGAAAACCCTCTAATAAAGAAACTGTACTTTTATTCGCATAAGATTGGCTGTTTATCACGATACTGCCGGCTGGCTTTATTTTTGAAAACAATTCCGGACCGGTGATTTTTCCGGCGATTGCCGATGCGGCAACGACGGCAGGAGATGCCAGATAAGCCTTCGCAGTTGGATCACCCATACGTCCTTTAAAATTCCGGTTTGTTGCGGAAATCCCAACTTCACCATCTTTTAACAATCCGGTTCCCAATCCGATGCATGGACCACACCCGGGAGGCAAAGGACGGGCGCCCGCATCCAATAACGTCTGCCAGTCGCCATTATTTTCACTGACAGCCTGGACTTCGCTGGAAGCTGCGGCAATATAAAATTCAACGTGTTCAGCCACTTTCCTTCCACGAACAGCATTAGCTGCTTGGGCTAAATCATCTGCCCGGCTATTGGTACAACTCACCAGATAAGCTTTGTTTATGGTGATGTTTTTACCGGTCATTTCCGTAATTGAAGCCATGGTTTTTACATTATCCGGCCCGGAAACATGAGGAGTAACAGTGGCAAGTTCCAAGGTTAATTCCTTTGCATAGAATGAACCTGCATTTGCTGAAAGATTGTCCATTTCTAATTGCTGAATCCGGTCATGATTCATTCTTGGATGAATTCCATTTATACAATCTTCATCAGAAGGAACGCCTTCTAACCCTCTTGCTGCAATGAAATCAGCCCGCTTTCGCAACCACTGAATCGTGTTTGAATCGATGGGAAACAGCCCCACAAGAGCTCCCCATTCAGTCGTCATATTAGCAATGGTTAACCGGTCATCAATGGATAAAGATTTGATTCCGTTCCCGGAAAATTCCAAGGCATGGTTCAAGACTTCATCTTTATTAAAAAATCCTGCCAGCGTTATTATCACATCCTTCCCGGTTACACCTGCAGATAGCTTTCCTATAAATTCTACTTTAGCTACTGGTGGTATCTGCCACCAGGTTCTGCCCGTTGCCCAAATAGCCGCTGCATCTGTTCGGACCACCGGCGTTCCCAGACATCCCAAGCCGCCATACATATTGGCATGGCTATCCGAAGCAACAGCCATGGTCCCGGGGAAAGCATAGCCTTCTTCACACATAATCTGATGACCTATCCCCCGGCCTGCCGGATAAAAATCCACACCCATCTTTTTTGCAAACGCTTCAATACCGGCATATTTCATTAAATTGGCTTCTGACGTATCCTGCACATTGTGATCTAATGCAAACATGGGTTGGCGGGGGTTCGCCATTTTAGCAGCTCCAATTGTATTAAATTTTTCTGCCACAGGTGCTGTGTTGTCATGTGTAAGGATATGCTCCGGCTGGATAGAAATGTAATCACCTGAACGAACAACAGCTCCTTCGGGTAAACCGACAGTATATTTTTGGGCTATTTTTTCAACTAAATTTTGTTTCATAATTCTAAATTTTCTACCGTGTTATACCTAAATATTAATTCTTTCTATTCGCCAGAACAAACCGGATATCATTATATGAGCAGTTTTCTGAATCCGGTATATTCGCTTTTATAGCAGATAAAGCAGGAAATTTTGTTTTATTGATAGCATTCTTAATAATTGGAATTTTCCAAGGATCAACAAAATCCCTAATATCCAGTTCTTTTCCCAATTCAATCAGTCTGCACAAATGAATAATTATAGTGGATTCAGCATAATCCCGCTGTTCTGCGATTTCTTCCAAAGTAAATTTTTTCTGATATAATTCCCAGGTAATTTGCAGAGAGGCGGTCATGGATAATTTGCTTCCAGACTTATTTCGCGCAGGTTTTGGTTCAGCATGAACGGCAGGCGGATCGGTATCGCCTTTTTGGATTTCCCGCCCTATTTCCGTTAAGTGAATTGTAGGATACATACCACTCCCGCGACGCAAGTATCCGTTACTTAATAAATCATTAAACACAGATGTGATGTATTTTCGTGTCACGGAATCATATTTTCCATAAAATTCATGATTTCGTAATTGCCTGTGCAGTTTTTTGGATTTAGAACCGGCAAGTGCTTTGGACAAACCGTCTCTGCCAAATTTGCCATTTAATTCAGCCGTCATATTCACGATATCCATAATCAGTTCATTGCTATTTACCGACTGATAAACATGCTTCGTTTTTTCCGAATGTTTTTCCGAACCCTGCCAATTCAAGCAAACATCACATCCTTTACAATTCTGCTCTTCTAATTTATCTCCAAAATAATTCAATAAATACCGTCGGCGACAAGAAGAAATAGTAAAATACCGTTTCATCGTTTCAAGTTTTTGTAATTGAAATATCCGGTGTTTTTCAATCGCATCAAAATCAACTGGCAATTTATCGGCGGGGATTTTTTCACCCTCCAACCTAACGCCTCGTCCCCGGAAAGGGGGTGTATAAAGAATTAATTCTTTGATCTCTAAAGCCATTAATGCTGCGGACAGTTGCGCCTGAGTAATTTTCAATGCTTTAATAACCTGTTCAGGCGAAATGCTTAAAACGGAAAGTGAATTATTCTCTAACCTTTGACCAATAAAATCAAAAACGGTTTTCTGAATATGTCCGCGTAAATTTGCTTTTGTTTTTAACAGTTCAACTTCTATGTTATGGTCATGACGGCTTAACCGTTTCAACAATTTTGCCTTTTCCAAAATGATTAGAATGTGCCCCACCATGATGTCCTTAATTCCAGTGCCGGCCCGGTCTGCCATTTCTTTGTGGGTAAGGTAAATGTCCGATATATTCAACGTATGGAGATAATTATACAACCTTATAATTGATTCTTTAGGGGGATGTGCATTATCAATGAAAAACTCCTGCAAACGGACATCGCTGTACGCAGTAAACGCAACACAGTATGAAGTATTACCATCTCTGCCTGCCCTGCCGGATTCCTGCATATACGCTTCCATAGTTCCCGGCATTGTATAATGGAATACGAAACGCACATTGGGCTTGTCGATGCCCATACCAAATGCATTCGTGGCAACAATGATGTCGGTTTTTCCCCCTATCCAATTATTCTGGACATACTCCCGCTCGTCTTTTTCCATGCCGCCGTGATAGCCGGCTGCGGAATACCCCTCGTTCAATAATAAATCTGTAACAGCTTCTGTAAGTTTTTTTGTACCAACATAAATGATTCCGGTGCCTTTTAATCGGGATAACATGCGCAGCAATTCTGCTTCTTTTTCTGCATCATTTTTTAAAGAGATCGATACATATTTTAAATTCCTACGGTCGAAACCGGTGACAATTTCTTCCATGGATTCCACTCCAAGCTGAACTTTGATATCCTTCCGCACTTCCGGTGTGGCTGTGGCTGTAAATGCGCCAACCGGTGGATAGTTTAGAGTGGAAATCACATCTTTCAACCGCAAATAAGACGGTCTGAAATCATGTCCCCATTCTGAAATACAATGGGCTTCATCAACAATGAAAAAAGATACGTTTACCCTTTGAAGTAAACGAATAAATGCGTTGGAATAGAACCGTTCAGGGGCAATATAAAGGAGGTCGATTTTACCGGATTCGACCAGAGAAAACCGTTTCATCATTTCATCATTATTGATGGTACTGTTAATAAACGTGGCAGCAATTCCTAATTCCTCCAAGGCATCCACTTGGTCTTTCATTAGGGCAATTAAAGGAGAAATTACCAGCGTAACGCCATCGCTCAATAATGCCGGTAATTGATAGCATAAGGATTTCCCCGAACCTGTGGGCATGGTAACAATGACAGATTGACCCTCTAATAACTTGCGAATAATACCTTCCTGTCCGGGACGAAAGTTGGATAGTTGGAAGCGATGGGTTAATGTTTTTTGGAGGAAGGACAAATTCGTTCAGTTCAGTTTGGATTTTTGTATAATATTATTAATTGAACACAGAATTCACAGAGGAATACAGAGTACCACTAATAGCATCCGCAGGTAATAAAGATGATTCTTGTTTTTCATGATATTTAATCAATTTCCTTCACTTTCCCAAACGGCAAAAGGCACTATCTTCTCAAAATAGGAATCGCCGCCGTGGATGTATCCCGTTTGACTAACGGTGAAACCATGGTCGGCAGTAATCACAATTGTGGATTGAGATGATATTTTGCGGAGCAAGGGACAAATGAGCGCTTCCATTCTCGTGGTAATAACGTCAAGCATTGTTGTGAGGGGGTCTGAATGAGTGTGCAGTTGAGCATCAACAATAGTTGTGTTCAGCACAATCATTTCCTGCTTTGATTGCAATTGAGAAATAATCTCCTCTTGTTTTTCCGGTTTTTCAGACACCGTTTCAAAATACCAATCCAAAGCGCCGCAGGCATCACCGACTTCCTTTAATAATAATGGACGGTTTTCTTCCGTTGTTGTGGGGCTTGCCACTTCCATTGCGGCAAGATATGTTTGCATGTGGTTAGATAAACTTTTTTCAAACAATGGTTTCAATTTTTCCCACACATCCCAGCGCATGGCATCCACAATGAGCATAACTACCGGAGGATTGCTCAATTTATTCATCAACCTTTTTGGGAAATCGTTAATAGTAATATAAGGCAGAGATAGTTCTTTTTTCCTGATCGGATTTTTATCCATAATTAATTTCTGCTGCCATTGCGCCGCTTTTTTCTCCAAAAGTTCTAACCGCTCCATTTTAACTAAATTTACGACATCATTTTTTTGTTTTATTTCCGAGAGTAATGCCGAAACCACCCAGCCTTTTTCAAGGAAATGAGCCATTGGATTTTCCGCTGTATCAAAATTATTGAGCATTGTTAAAGTTTCAAAATAGTTTACAGCGTTTTGCAGATGAGCCCAGTTTTCCACATGGGGATGTTCCTTTAGTAATAAATAAAAATGGTTTGTTTCCTGATTTAGGGGTTCTGTAGGATTTATAGTGTTTAGAATAGTTTTCATCCCTTCCAGCGACAGCGGCATAAAAAAGGATTCTTTGAGAATGAACTCCATTAATTCCCGGCGGTTCATCTTCTCAATGTCAACCAGTTTTTCAAGACGCTTTAAAATACCTTCTCTTTCGAAATACATTGCCATTTTGGATTTATCATCGCTTCTGGAAAGTTTTTCGGCAACTCCATTGATGATAGAAATATTTTCCTTATTACAGCGATATCGTTCTGTTATCCAATCCAGCCATGTTTCCTGCCGGTGCTGCTGTGCCCAAACCATTAGCCAAAAGGTTTCATAAAAACGAAAACCTTCTTCACGGATAGCGGATTTCGCATCGGAATAAATCTTGATTTCTAACGCCGGTAATTCCTGCTCGCTTACAATGCGAATATGTGTTTTTGCGCTGATTTCTTCTCCTTCAGTGAGCCATTCTTCAAACACATTCCGAACATCTTCCAAGACCATCTGCTTTCCTGCAAGTTTATTCATGAGTGTGTTTACCTGCCGCTGCAAAATAAGTACCTTCCCTTTGATGGCGGCATCAATTGCAGCTAATACTTTATCGGTGAATAGAAGAATAAATTGGGAATAATTATTTTCAGTTTTTGGTTTGGATAGATTGAGGATACTTTCCAAACTGTCAGCCGTTGCGCTGTCTCCCACCTGTGTCAAATTGTTTATGTATTCTTCCACTGCCCAGCGGTAGGTGGACTGTAATTGCGTTAAAATACTTTCAATTCCGGCAGCGGATTTGTCTTTGATTTCTTCAAAAGCTGATTCCGGCAAAGCGCTCCCTGGGAGAAATCCGCATTCACAAAAGGGGGAGGTCATCAACTGCCTGTCCATCCTTCTTTGACAGGGTTTTTGCAGTGAAAAAATTAAGTCTTGAATGGTAATCCAGTCAGGAGAGGCAACAACCGTTTCCAATTTATGGAGGCGTTTTAATAATTGCAGCGCCGGTTCCGATTCAATCTTTCTGAACAGTGTAAACACTTCAGCAGCATAAAAGTGTTCATGCTCTTTACCGTACCATTGGGCATAATCATTCTTAAACGAATAATACTGCCGGGAAAAATCACTTATTATGGAATCTGTTGTAAAATTCCCATCTTCCAATTGAGCATACAATTTGCTGAATGATTGATGAAATTCCGGTTCATTTTTCTGAATCGTTTTGTCCAAGTTAGGATGATAGATATAAGAATAAATTTGATTCAATTCAGAAAATTTGTTTTCCATCAAATCTATCACATTTTCTAACTTTTTTACTTCCTCCGGTAAAATGGAAAATTCATTCAACCCCAAATCCATAGCTAGTTTTTCCAATCCTTTTGTGGCAGAATAGGATGTTCTAAACGAATTTTCAAACTCTGTCAATAATCCAATATTAGGCTCCATAATTGACGACAAGTTCTGAAAAAGAGGGTAGCCTTCGTAACGTTTCAACAATGCAGTTTGTTTATAAATCAATTCTGCAATATGCTCCTTATATTGTTTCATCCGCCGCCAAAACTGCTCTTGAACTGCGGCAGAAAAATGCTCGGGAATATCTTCAAAAAATTTTGATTTACGAAATGAATTCAACGCTTTTTGCAGTTCTCCGGCAATCAATTCTCCAGCGCCGACTGCATCAATACTGCCGTCGAAAAGCTGCTCCGTGGTACGGAATGATACCACATTTCCAGATTGAAAACCCACTAATCTGCCGGAGGAAATCAATGCACTTAAAAGTAAGTTGAAATGCGGTTTTGTAACTCCCCATTCACTTTTACGAAATTGCCAATATAGAGAAAATAAATCACTTTGCCGGGTTTTTTCACAAGCCGACAGCAATGCTCCGCCTAGACAATTTTCTTTGAAGTTCGTTGATAGAATCCATTCTTCTCCATTGTCAGCCACCATTTCCAACGGGGATAAAACGGAACGAATTAAATTATCAATGTGGCGTGTTTTTGCTTCTTCTTTACTCAATTTTCCGGGATGAATAAAATGCATAAACAGTTTCTCTATAACAAAGGGTTGAATCACATCACCGGGCATGATTTCGCTATGGCGAGGAAATAATTTCTGAAATACGGGCGTCGTCAATTGCTGCACAATATGCTTAAAATCGATGTAAATCAGGGCGAATTTAAAAGGCACCCAGCCTTCATGATTTATGAGCCTGCCGCCAAAATATGCATCTTCTATAATGATTGATAATTCATGATTATTTTTCTCCAACCACTCTTTTACAATAATTTGCATCTGCCGCTCTTGGGGGTTTCGGTCTTGCTTCAGTGAACCTTCTACACTCACATAAGCATAAAATCTTTGTAAAAACTGTTTTTCTGACCTTTTGAGTACCCGTGGAATCCAACCAAATACTGAAGCGGCGAATCGTCCTTTTAGCGATTCAAAACCAAATTGGGGTTCCACCGGAAAAGGCTGCTCGGATAAGCCGCCGATAAATAAAGCAAAATCTGTTTCATCAGATTTCATTTGCTGCATGATGGACTCCACTTCAAAATGTCCCATGTTAAGATTGGGTTTAAAATATATCCAGCCGCTACGCTGGGTATTTTGCCAGTTAATCCTCTGTCTTCTGCGTTGTACTCCGCTGAAAAGGGTGAAGGGAATCAATGTATTTTGAAGACAGGGCAAGCACACTTCAAACATGGTTTTCAAACTGTGGGATTTTTTAGAAATTTCCTGAATGCGGCTGCGTAATAATTGATGAATCGTTTGCTCCAGGCTGATGAAAAAGACTTCCTCACCGGCGTCGGTTTCTCCCCGGTTTACAAAAGAACCTTCTTTAATGAGTTTCCCCAGAATAACGTCTTCCAGATACTGAGCGTTCAATCCAGATTCCACATCGGATACCGGCTCATTTACCATTTCTGCCAATGTCTGAATCGTAGGGCGTTTTTCGATGGGTGATATTTCCACTAAGATCAGTATTTTGATTATTTTTAAGGCAATCCTGACGTCAGCTTCTTCATAGAACAAAGTGGGAATTTCTTTTTCCAAGGTACGGAATACAACTTCTGAATAGGCATTCAAATCGGGATGTTCCTTGATCCGCTCCCGAAAATGGTCGAAAATCACATCGGGCGTCATGAGTTGTTCACTGGGCAAAGACAGCATCCCTTTCCAACTGCGGTTAGAGTCGCCGGTCATTTGATGGTAAATAAAATCCACTACACCCCGATGCTGGGAAAATATGGGTGTCAATCCTTCCAGTAAATTTATCGTGGCGGGATGAACAGGATAAATATCAAAAAAACTATCCGCCTGAATGGCTGTATTTGGAAAAGAGGTTTGATACGTTTTGTAAATATTATCAATAGTGTCCTTTGTATTTTTCTTTTTCTGTATGAGTCGGTTGGATATCAGTTGATTCACATGCTGTGCCGATAAAGTAAAACGAAAAGGGAAACGGTCTTTTATTCGATAAACCAAATCATCTTCAATGTAGCCCGTTTGTTCGATATTTTCCTGTAATGTAGCAATGAAATAAATGGGATTCTGTTTGCATGATTCGCCCATGAATTGCAAAAAACGTAAATCTTCGGAAAACACCGCCGAATTATTTTTTGATTTCAAAAATTCAGACAATTCATCCACTGCATAAAATATTCCGGATATGCCTTCTTTTTCCATTTCTGACCTTATCGTTTCCATGGCTAGGCGTCTGTCTACCGGTGTTTTAAGTTCTATTTTATTTTTTTGAAGAAAACGACTAATTTGTTCTGCTGCCTGACCTGTGTGTTTTTTACAAAATTGTTCCCAGTTCAGGCTGTCTCTTTTTCCGGATTTTAGAAAGTCATTATGATGAGGTAAAATATAGCGGTTGAATTGCTCAATCATTACAGCAGAATTTTGAAAAAGGATGGGACGGTCAAATGCAGCTGCAAATGCGTTTTCCGTTTCGTCAAAAACAATCCGTTCCAAGGAAGCGTCAGATGAGTAATTATGTAGGGCAATTTTAACAACAAGAATTGTCTGTTTTTGTAACGGGGAATACGTTTTTAATAAAGGGTGAGTAATAAAATTCCATGATGCGTCCGATTCCAAAAGTAAAGAAAGTACAGCGAGAAAATGTGACTTCCCGGAACCGTAATTTCCTTTAAGGAAAACACCCACACCATCTGATTTTGAAATCCGTTCAAATATCTGCCCGAAAGCACGTTCGATTTCATCGGTTAGTACAAAAGAAGAAAGTAAAGAGCTGCTTTTATCAAGATTACTGCTGTCCGCATCCGTGAGTTGAATAACCGTTTCAACTGCAGGAACATGGACTAAATCACCGATGGATTTTATTTTGTTTTTAGACATTTATTTTCAACATTATTAAAAGTACTCTAACCTCATTAATTCACCAGCTTTGCAATAGTGCAGATTCGATTGAAAAGAAGTCTTGGTGCATTATCGACCATAAAACGCTTGTCTGCCTCCGGCAGGTAAATATGTAAAACGCCTGTCTGCCGAAGCGATAGCGCAGGCAGGTAAATCGTGTTTCTTTACACCCCAATAATCGGGGCGTTTTAAATAATTACTTACCGGCATAATTCTATTATCCTCACTCATTTCTGTACTTGTGACAAATATTTTCTTTCTGATGAATAATCCAAGCTAAATACAAGCCACAAAAGCACGTCAATAGTTATATTAAAGACACTGCAATTTTATGGTATATTAATATTTTCGTAGTCGAGAATACAATCACCAAAGGCAACAACATCATCCAATTCGGAATTTATTACTGATTTTACAATTTCCAGATTGATTTGTTGGTACTGATGAACAACCGTATTGCGAAAATGTACCATATTTTTCAATTTCTTCATTAATCCCTGGTCAATGACACCTTTTTTATGCAATAGTTCAAAGCTTTCAGTGCTTGATGTAGGAATCCCCATTTTATTCGTTTTGATAATATGGTTTGCCAAATCAATTGACTGTTCACAGGCTCTAATAATATTCAGTATTGCTGCATCTTGTCTTGTAAAATTAACATCAAAACTTTCCGGTTTGTTACGATATTCTTCCCGAGCCCGCTCCACACACCGCTGAATACTCTGAACTTTATTAATAACGATATCATTCATACGTTATAAGCTCTCCCCGTTTGTATAAAATCCTCCAAAAGGTCTTTTCGCTCTTGATTTAGTTTTTGATAATATGATAGAACTAACATCTCAAATTCATCTACTGCATATTGGTTTGAACAAAACAACAGACGACCGTCTGCAATAATTTCCTTTTGGAATACGGTTGATACTTGACGCATATTGACTAAATCAACATCTTTTTGTGTATAATCTGCAAGCGCATAACGGCATTTATTCATTGCAACAATACCTGGGTTAGCGGTTTCGGGCGGAAACAGCAAACCAATATCTATATCGCTGTCTTCCCGTTCATAATCACTGTCGAATGAACCAAATAAATAAACCGCTTGAATATTCGGAAAATATTCTAAAATGATGTGTTTTATATTATCGGGGCGTCTCATGTTCCAAATTTATCTACGATAATAAGTTAGCACTTTTCTTCCCAATTTCCAACCTACCACTTGCTTACACGATTACGAATGCCAAAGTAATTTTTTTTCTCCGGATATCTATTTAACATCTGATCCAGAAAAGCAAGAGCGTCATCTTTTGCATCCATTTTTTTCCAGCAAGAAATTAACGAAGACCGAACGAAATGATCTTCCGGGTCTGCCATTAAACATTCCTTCAAAATATCGGCGGCTAATACACTATCACCTTTTTTTGAGTATAAAAAGCCTAACTGTTTGCGTTCGAATAAATTGTTCGGCTCTAATGCCAGAATTTTTCGATACGTTTGCTCCGCATTATCCCAATCTTTCACCTTTTTATATTCCCTTGCCAACAAACCCAGTAAATGCACATTATTAGCCTGATCCGATAATTTCAGAATCATATTCAATTGCTTTATTCTTTCATCTCCGGTTTTTCCAGTAGTTTTCAGGTCCACCAGCCGTTCGTAAGCAAATTGGTTTTGTTTATCCTGTTCCACCACTTTTTCGTAATAGTGTATTGCTTGTATATTATTACCAATTTTATGATAATACTCAGCAGCAATGCTCAAAAATCCAGTATCATTGCCAAATCGAATTAACCATTTTTCGAAATAGCTTTGCAATTTTGGCAATAAACGCAATTTTTCGCTTTCTTTTACCAATTTCCGGATTAAAGGAATTTCCGATTGTTTTTCCATCAATTCATCCACGATTTCCAAAGCCGGTTCAATTTCACCATTGCGGAGTAAAATGCCGGCATATAGGGAGCGTGAATAGCGATGAGACGGATCAATGCTCAGTGCATTTTCTACAAATGTACGGGCATCTTTATGACGGTTAATCAAGGAAACAAAGTGGGCATAATTGAACCAGAAATAGGCAGTTCCGGGATTTGATTCTGCCAGTTCCTCAAAGATAGGCAATGCGCTTTGAAAGTCCTTCTCTTTCTTGAATCTGACAGCCTGATTCAGTTTTTCGTTGAAATTTTGATTCATCAAAACTATTATTTAGAAGAGGGATTTGCAAAACCCTTTGCACAAATTAAAAAGTGCAAAATCCCGTCCGCCAGCCGGCGGATTGGAAAACTTGTCCATAGCCCCACTATTGACTACGTTTCCCGCCTTAATCAGACGAATTTTACTTCTTTTTTCTTCACACATTAGGTTTTGCATGCCCTCTATAAAATCAACTTTGCGGAAGTTTTGAACTACTGAAAAGTCAATTTTATCGGATTTACACTTATTTTTTAAACGGTTCGAAGCTTGCAAAATCTGCATGGTGAACAATAATCGATTCGACTGTTCTTTTTCCCAAATCTCCCTCTTTCGAATGAGTACCGATTATATGTTGAACATCTACCGGTAAATCAAAACGGGCCGCAATGGCAACTCCACTGAATGGATGGCGTACTTTACTACCGTAATCGCTGGTGGTGAGTTTGCCGTCTACAATTTCATATTCCATTAACTTTCCCACATCAATTAATATGGCGCCGGCAATGAGGATATCCATATCAATTTGAATTTCATCATTAAAATTTTCCTGCATTCTTTTAGCAATATCCACTGCAAGATGTACACACGTCCGTTTATGATTCATGAATGTTATATTGCAATTTTTAATAAGAAGAGAAAAAGGGATTTCCATCAAATCATCAGCAGATAATACACTGTTTTCAATTGCCCAGCCCCATGCGTCTGTCACTTTATTTTTCAATTCATCATTTTTGATCCAATCTATTTCAGGCCATATTTCCAATATTTTTTCTCTGTTACTCATCATCATTCCTTAATTTTATAAATGCTGTCTATGACAGTCCCATCTACCCATTTCACAATGCTAATCACTTCATCCGTACTTTCAGGTTTGGCCGGTGGACCACCGATAAGATCATCCACTTCTGCTTTTATATCCTCAATTTTTCGAATTGGCAAACCGCTGTTTTTAGTTGCTTTGATGAGATCTTTCCGTAATGGGTTTATGGCTATTCCGCGCTCAGTTACAATTACATCAATTAATTCACCAAGCCCAACCAATGTGGTTACATTATCAACGATAATTGGAATTCGGTCTCGAAATGCCGGAATGGGAAGAATGGTACATTTACTGAATAAACAGTTCTGCCATCCACCAATACCATGGAGCATCCGTCCATCGGAATGTGTTACAACATTGGCATTATAATTCACATCCACTTCTGTCGCTCCAAGTACAACCACATCCACCATACTGGCAAAGTTGCCTTTTCCATGCCAATTATAACTTGTAAATGGTGACGTGTTCACATGTCCATAATTTTCCCGCATAGATCTAATCCCTTCCAGATCGAAGGTCTGCCCATCTAAAATAAAATCCGTGAGGCCTGCTTCCAGCATTTCCACTAGGTATTTTGTGGATCCTCCCCGAATAAACCGGGCTTTTATTCCAGCGTCTATCATCATTTCCTTCAGGTAAATAGCAAAAGCCAAAGCCGTACCACCTGCCCCTGCCTGAAAACTGAACCCTTCTTTAATAATTCCCGCTGCCTGAACAAATTTTGCTGTCATTTCTGCTATATATAATCTGTCCGGTGATCGTGTAAGTTTTGTTGTTCCGGATACAATCTTTTCCGGTTCACCGACCTTATCCATTACAACAACAAAATCCACATTTTGTCCTTGTATTTGCCAGGGTACGCATGGAAAAGGAACCAAATTATCCGTCACGACAATAACTTTATCCGCATACAGAGTATCGACTAAACCAAACCCTAATAATCCACAGGCTGAAGGGCCCCTGTCCCCCGTTGCATTGCCAAATTCATCTGCAGTGGGTGCAGCAATGATAGCAATATCAATATGAACTTCACCATCCTGCACTGCCTGCCAGCGACCGCCATGGCTCCGTAAAACGCCCGTTCCACGCATTCCGCCCCTTGATGCGAAATCACCCAACGGACCGTTTAACGATCCTTCAATCCAATCGATTGTTCCATTCTTGATATGATCTATCACCGGTTTATGGCAGGGAAAAGCTGCGGATGGAAACCAGCGCAGTCTTTTTACACCCATGTCTGCAGCAATGTCAAATACTTGATTCATCACCAGATCGCCATTCCGAAAATGATGGTGATTAGAAATAGTCATGCCATCTTTCAAACCTGCTTTTTTTAATGCTTCTTTTAGGGAACCAACAATTTTGTTTCCATCCATTGGGAATTCTGCACAATTGCGAATTAAAGGACCTGCCTGATTACCTTCAGGAGAAAATTTTCCAACGCCTTTAAATGGTACTTGTGGAATACCATTTACGATATTGGGGACCATACGCCCAACGGAGTTTTGAATCATTTTCGGTTTACTCATCTTCCTTCCATTTTTTGGACACCAGACCTGACGCAATTGCCAATTCAATGGTTTGACCAGCTTTCTGCACAACTGGGGCATCAATCATTTTACTACCCAGGGACACAACTCCCAGCCCTTGTTTCCGGGCATCATCAAACGCCAAAACAATTTTCTTCGCTTTCTCAATCTCATCCACTGTGGGTGCAAACTCCTCGTGGATCGACTGGATTTGTCTTGGATGAATGCAGCCCTTGCCGTCGAAACCAAGAGCTTTAGCCTCCCGGGCAGAAGATCGAAGCGCTTCTTCATCACTGATATCTACAGATACGGTGTCAATGGCTTGCAATCCAGCTGCTCGGGCAGCGTTGATTATCGTATTACGGGCAAAGAATGATTCCCTTCCTTCATCGGTGCGTATCGTACCGATATCTGCAGTGTAATCTTCCAAACCAATAGTCAGCGCCACATTATTGGGTGACGCTTCGGCAATTTCCAACGCATGCATCACACCTTTGGCACTCTCAATAATGGGCATAATAAAAACCGGTTCTTTTCGACCACAAGCCTTCATTACCCGGTTGATTTTTTCATCCACCGCTTTGAGTTGTTCACTGCATTCCACTTTAGGTACGAGTATCAAATGAACATTATGTGGAATAATATATTCTAAGTCGGTTATTCCCATCTCACCTTGATTGATACGCACCATACGTTCGGCTGCGAAAAAGTCCAGCGTACGCAATGCATTCCTGACGATAAACCGGGCGGATTCTTTTTCCGGAGGTGCAACGGCGTCTTCCAAATCCAAAATGATACCATCCGGTTTGTGGATGCCTGCATTTAACATAAGCTTTGGCTGATTTCCGGGAATGTATAATCGGCTGCGACGGAAACGATCACGTGTAGATTTCACTTTGCAATGAGGTTGCATAGGAGGCAAAGATTCAGCGGTAATGTCCGGATGTGCCGATTTTATCACTGCTTCCATTCGTGCGGAAATAACGAATGGAAGCGCACCGAAATCTTCCAAAAGGAACTTGCCGGAAGTAATACCTAAATCTCTACAAACAGCTTCAGCCTGTGAAAGAATTGATTTACCAAACAAAACATCCACTTTGCTGGATAATTCAAATACCAGGGACTTTTTGGTGGGTGTATAAGTTATACGTATGTCAGACCGGGGTTTGTTTTCTTTTGGGCCTACAATGTATTTTTTTTGCATCGCTTGGTTTTTAGTAAGGATTCCGTTCAAATAAAATAGGTTAGCAATTTATTACATTCATTTTCCCATCGCAAGATATGCCGGAGACCTTGACTTAATCAATATATTGTGTATCAATCTTGTCTAATTCCACCATTTTCTGAATCTGTTCTTCCAGCGTCTGATATTTTGTTAAGTCTATGATATGCAAGTTGGATGGTGAAGCTGATTCAATTCTTTTTTGTACTCCTCTAATTAAATTTTCCATTTCTTTCTTGGGTACGTCATCACTTTTCATGACGTTACCTTTTTCAACGACTCCGTTAACGACCTTATAATTATACGCTGCCATGGCAAGATTTCCGTCTGGTTTAATTTTGGTTAAAATACGGTATTCAAAATAGTAACCGGGATTTTTCTTGGGAATAAAGCGGTATACCTTATACAATTTTTCCCCTTTATCAATGTTCATAATAGCTCCGCCGAAAGGACGGCCCTGGGTATCGATAGTCATTTTTTTTACCTCTTTATTTCTTCCCGAGAAATATTATTATCTTTTCTCTGTAAACTCTGCCTAAAGGCCCCTTTTTATATAATTTTATATTTGTCAGGCGGGTGTCTCTGTGGCAAATCAAATCAACCCATGGTCAGCGAAAGAATACAACTCGTCTCCGGCAATAATAAGATGGTCATGGACTGAAATATCAATAGATTGTGCTGCATCTTTTAATTTTTTAGTAATGGTAAGATCATCCTGGCTGGGATTTGGATTTCCGCTGGGATGGTTATGGACGAACACTAATGCAGCTGCATCATTATCCAACGCCCGTTTTATTACTTCCCTTGGATAAACAACAGAAGTGGAAAGCGTGCCCTCAAACACGACTTCCATTTTCATAATCTGATTCCGTCCATTTAAATAAATTACCAGGAATACTTCCCTGTTTTTATCCCGCAGATTGTGTTTTAGATATTCCAGCACTTCATCAGATGAGCGAATAAAATCTTTATTTATTACTCTATCAGCTAAATAACGACGAGATACTGCCTGGGCAATCTTAAGCCCGAAGATATTGTTTTCGCCAATACCCTTTATTTCTTTTAAATCTTTTGGGTTTGCTTCCAATACAGCTTTCAGCGATCCAAATTTCTTAAAGGCTTCTTTTGCAGGTTGTTTACAATCTTTCCTGGGAGTGCCTATTGTGAGAAGGAGTTCGATGATTTCATAATCGTGGAATCCATCCAGACCGCTTTTCAAGAATTTTTCCCGTAACCGCTGGCGATGGCCTTTATTATTTTGTCGCAGAGTCATAGAGATGACAAAGAGTTTTTATCATTTAATATTTTCATATTCTCTGTGTTTTCTGCAGCTCCGCGGCTATTTCTTTAACTTCTGTAGTTTTTCTTTAAACTCCCGCAATTCCCGTACATTGCCGGTTTCAATTTCACCTGAATCCCACTTGAATTTAAAATCCTCCTCTGAATCGGAACCACCCTGCTTCTGATATAGTGGATACAAATCAGGTTCATCACGAGGTTTATTTTTATGCATGGTAGCTGTGATCTGATAAGCGATATCTTCAGATATATCATCCACTACCCGAGGTGGAAGCTGTTTTTCTAACAGGCTTTGCTCTATCCGGGAAAACCGCATCCCTTTTACAACGTAATCTTGAAAAGCCTCCCAGGCAAAGGGAGCAACCTTTTTTACTGATTCTGCCATGGCATCGGAATAAACTCTGATTTCATACTGGGCATGACTGTCTGAACGCAGCCCGATAAAATGCAGCAAATTGTGAAGATCGTTTTTCCAATACCATTCTGTATACAGATTCACCGGCAAAAGGGAACGGGCCAGTTCCCGGGCTACACCGGCTTCATTTAAATCAGAATACATGGCAAAACTACGATCCGATATTTCTTTAAAATAATCCAACACTTTCTGTTTCAGCTCGGCCGGGACATCTCCCATCCTACCCTGTTTATTCAATGTACTTTGGAATTGAATATGCGCCGGGTCAGGGAAATAAAACTCATCTCGTGCTTCGGAATAACGCAATGAATATTCATTAATGTTCGCTGTACGATGACGAACCCATTGACGAGCCACAAAAATGGGCATCTTGCAATGGAATTTGAATTCCACCATTTCAAAGGGGGTCGTATGACGATGGCGCATGAGATAGCGGATCAAGCCACGATCCTGGGAAACTTTGCTGGTTCCTTGTCCATAACTCACGCGGGCTGACTGTACAATGGCATCATCACCACCCATAGAATCCACCAGACGGACAAAGCCTTTATCTAAACATTTGATTGCATCTTTTGGTATTTGATTTTTTGTCATTTTTTCTCTTTTATATAAAAAAGATTCGTTGGTTCATTCATTATTTTTGGAAGGTTGAGAAAAATAGCGGTTGTTTCCGTTTTTTCACAAAACCATTATTTATTAAGCAGATCATAATGAGACCTTGTATGTACAAGATGAGCTTTCTCTATTATAACGATATTCTTCATAGTTTATAAATTATTCAGAATAAAATTAAAAAGAATTTCTGCATTTTTAATCGCTCTGTTGGCATCTATTTTATCAGGATTACCTGTTGAAAGCAAACCAATGTCAGGTGGGTAACGGGTTTCAATATAAATTGATGATAAAAACTCTAAATCCTTTTGTGTCATCTCATTTGGTAAATCCAAGCCTGTCTCTAAAAACAATTGCGAAATATCATGAATTCTTAAAATATGACTATCGATTGAAAATAGATAGGCCTTTAGGATTTTTTCGACAGTTTGCTGGGCATGAAAACAAATAGAGCGATATAGATTTGTATTTTGAAGTGATTGTATCGTTTCATAATCTTCCGTGGCAAATTCTAACCATGGATTATTTTTTTTCATAAATCAATTTCCCATTTTCCATAATGGATTGAATAAATTCAGATTTTGATTCTAAAAGAAATTCTATTTCACTTGGAGTCAGAATCAATAAATCAGCCGGTACATCTAAAAAATCTGTTAATGCTTCTTCCCTTCGGTTAATTCTGCGGGTTTTCGTTTCCTTGATGATTAAATAATCCCAGTCACTATCTTTATTCCCGTTTCCGTTGGCTCTTGATCCAAAAAGAATTACCTTTTCAGGTTTATAATTTCTTATGACGTCCTGTATTGTGATCATAGGACAATTTACAGAGAATTTACCAATTCTCTTTTTTGAATTTTAGGTTGGTTGCTTGTTTTCATAAAATCATCCGAAAATATTTCAAGATTCTCCAGTAAAAACACACCCCGTAAAATAACGTTCAATGGAACCGTGATAAATTATTCATGAGCGCATGAACACTTAAGCCCTTGTCAACACTTTGAATGTTTTATCCACCGCATTTATATCCCCGGCAATTAAACCGGGTTCAATGAGTGTCTTTTCCTGATTAAAACTAACAAGATTCCCATTCAGGTCAATCAGTTTTCCACCTGCTTCATTAATAATACAGTTCCCGGCACAGATGTCCCACTCATTCTTCGGACGTAACGAAGCAAAAATATCGGCTTGTCCTGCAGCCGTAAGCCCTAGTTTATAAGCTACCGAACCAATCGCTCTTAATTCGCCGAATGTACCTGCGAATGGTGCCCATAGTCCCCGGCGGGTTTCAGAACGGCTATTCAAAATAACCATATCGCCAATATTTTCTTTTGTGTCGCAGTGAATGGGAATGTCATTCAAAAACGCCCCTTCATCTTTTGCTGCCGTAAATAATTCGTGAGTTACAGGATTATATAGAACCCCTATTATGGGTGTGCCATTTTCCACTAGGGCCACACTCACAACAAAGTTTGGTACACCTTCAATAAATTCCTTGGTACCATCTAACGGATCCACTACCCAAACCCTTTCTTTGGTGAGTCGATCAGGGGAATCCACCGTTTCTTCCGAGAGCCAGCCGTAATTGGGACGGGCATCTATTAATAGTTCTTTCAAACGGGAGTCGGCTGCATGATCTGCAGTGGTTACAGGATTATGATATCCCTTATCACGAATCTCATAGTCGGCTTTATAATAATTCATGATAAGGCTGCCGGCTTCTTTTGCAGCATTAATTGCAAGGTTTTTATCTGAAATCATAGCGTCGAAATTAGGTTAAAAAGAATAGAAAAATGTAAATGTAAGATTATGCCTTTCTAAAAATAATCATTTTTTCACGACCTTTCCTGGTCTTTATGGATAAATCTAGAAATCCTTCCTCTTCGATCGTCCAGCCATTATTGAAAATAGATTTCACTTCATTCACAGTCGTTCCCCAGGGCGGTCCGCCGTCTTCCATTGTTTTATCCAATGGGAACCAGAGACCAATGAGCTTGCCTTCTGGTTTTAATATTTTTTTCACCAATTCTTCATATTCTGACCTTCTTTTGGGATTGATAGCGCAAAAGCATGTATGTTCAATGACATAGTCAAACGTGTTTGAGTGTTCTGGTGTTAAAGTAAAAATATCGTTTTGGATGGCTTGGACAACAACATCGGTTTTCTTTGCCAAATTTCTAACAGCTTTTATAGCAGAAGGCGCAAAATCCACCGCAGTTACATCGAATCCCTTTTTGGCAAACATAACTGCATCGTAACCACGACCGCTACCGATAATGCAAACCTTACCAGGATTTAATTGATTAGCGATTGACTCAAACACAGGCGTAACTCCACCTAAATCCCAACCGGCATCATTAGCCAGATAGATGTCTTCCCAGAATTGAGTATGATCTTCCTTATGCTGCATTCAGATTAGCTGTTAACAAATGAAATTTGTGGTTTAAACTTCATCTCATTTTTTACGATTATTGAAATTATGAAAAGTTCAGAGCCTGTTCTAAATCGTTTATAATATCATTTACATTTTCAATCCCAACCGATAATCTGACCAAACCATCGGAAAAACCGCGGGCTAACCGTTCTTCTCTGGGAACATCCACATGGGTCATGGTGGCGGGGTGGGTGATCATGGTTTCCACAGATCCCAGACTTTCAGCCAATAAACATAATTTCACATGGTTCATCAAGGCTATTCCTGATTCCAATCCGCCCTTTAATTCAAAGGATATCATTCCACTGTAACCGGACATTTGCTCTTTTACAATGTGATGCATCGGATGAGATTCTAAACCGGGGTAAATCACTTTTTCTATTTTTGGATGGGATTCAAGATATTCGGCCACTTTTACTCCATTCTCATGGTGTTTCTTCATGCGCAAATCCAATGTCTTTAAACCCAGCATCGTTAACCAACAATCAAAGGGTCCTGGAACAGCGCCAACTGTCTTCTGAATAAATTTCAATGAATCAAACAGCTCTTTCCGGTTTGTAATGACAACTCCGCCAATCAGCTGGTTGTGACCGCTCAAATACTTTGTGGTACTATGGATTACCAAATCAGCGCCAAAATCCAACGGCTTCAAGAACACCGGAGTCGCGAATGTGGAATCAACGCAATACAGCAGATTATGTTTATTCGCAATATCGCCAACGGTTTTTAAGTCGGTTATTTTCAACAATGGATTTGTTGGAGTTTCAATCCAAACCATGACTGTGTTTGGTTGGATGGCAGCTTCTACCTTTTCAACATTTTGAGAATCAACATAAGTAAAAGATAAATTATATTGTGTCAGCAACTGGTCGAAATGCCGGGACACACCGCCATAAACATCATCAGAGCAAACGACATGGTCACCTGCTTTCAGCAGCTTTAAACAACTGTCCACCGTCGCCATTCCGCTGGAAAATGCGATGCCATATTTTCCACCTTCAATCAACGCCAGATACTCTTCCAGCATTTGCCTGGTGGGATTAGCAGAACGTGTATAATCGAATCCTTTATCTTTTCCAACTTCTTCCAATACATAAGTTGCTGTTTGATAAATGGGTGGAATAATAGCTCCTGTAGATGGATCAGGTTGAATTTTACCGCGGACGATTTTTGTTTCAAATTCCATAGGTTTACCTATTTTGCTTGTTTATGTGTTTAGAACCCTATTGGCTACGTTTCTCGCCTTCCCGCCTGCCTACAACCATAATAAAAAGAATGGGGCGGGCAGGAATCAGGAAAATTTTATCTCTTTTTTCTTCATACATAAGGTTTATCAAAGGGTTCTATTTAGTAAAAATTCCTTCAAATCTTCTGATCGGTTTGGCATGGGAGTTTTACATAGCTCCCTGTCCATTAAATTATTTAACCGCTGTGGAACTGGAATTTTTTGATCAATAGCCGGTTCAATACATTCCGGAAATTTTGCAGGGTGAGCCGTAGCAAGTACAACTCCCGGATTTCGGCTACCTGTGGCCTTTCTATAATCCTGCAATCCGGAATAGCCCACAGCCGTATGAGGGTCTAATATATAATTAGTTTCTAAAAATGTATTTGTGATAGTCTCAATAGTTTCATCATCTGTAAATACAAATCCTGTCAATTCTGAACGAATTTTTTCAATATCTTGGCCGTACAGATTGCGGATTCTTGCCAGATTGCTTGGATCGCCTACATCCATAGCATTTGATAGCGTATGGATTGAAGATCTGGCGTGATAAATCCCTGTTTTCAAATATTTTGGCACCACATCATTAATATTGGTCGATATTACAAAATTCTCCACCGGGAGTCCCATTTTCTTTGCCAATATACCTCCGGTGAGATTGCCAAAATTCCCGCTGGGTACGCTGAAGATAACAGATGCCCGATTATCGATTTGTTTGACTGCCCAAAAATAATACACACTTTGCGGCAACAACCTGGCAATATTGATTGAATTTGCAGAACTTAATTGAATCTTTTCCCGTAAATCCCTGTCCATGAATGCGAATTTTACCATGTTCTGACAATCATCAAAACTACCATCGATTTCCAAAGAAGTAATATTGTCTCCAAGGGTTGTTAATTGTCTTTCCTGGATCGGGCTCACGCGTCCTTTGGGATACAAAATAACAACCCGGATTCCATCCACGCCTAAAAAACCGTTTGCCACCGCACTGCCTGTATCGCCGGATGTGGCTACTAGTACAGTCAGTTCCTTACTCCTTTTCTTTAAAAAATATTCCATAGTTCGTGCCATAAACCGAGCGGCAAAATCCTTAAAGGCCAAGGTGGGACCATGAAACAACTCCAGAATAAAGTTTCCCTTTTGGATTTTTACAACCGGGACATCAAAAGAGAATGCCCTTTCTACGATTTCTGTCAATGTTGAATCGGAAATTTCTTCATGAACGTAAGGTTTCAGAATCTCAAACGCCAAGCCGGGATAAGTAAAATCTGTGTGGGATATTTGATCCCAAATTTTGGGAATCTCTTCCGGAAGGTATAACCCGCCATCCGGTGCCAAACCCTGAAAAAGAGCTTCCTGGAATGTAACCGGTTCCGTGTTTCCCTTTGTGCTGTAATAGCGCATAGATTAATCTAGAATCTCCGGCGGTTCAACACGAATTTTTGAACTGTACACCTCGCTGACAAAGCCCTCATGTTTAAAAGCTTTTTCCATGGCTAATCCAATCTTCATAGCAGTTTCCAGAGAATCAGAAAAAGCAAATAGTGCCGGACCTGACCCGGAAATTCCACAGCCAATAGCTCCGTTATCCAAGGATGCTTGATGCACCGAGTGATATCCCGGGATCAATTCCTGACGGTAGGGTTCCGCCAGAAGATCAATCATAGAACGGCCCAACAGCTCAAAATCACCGGTATACATTGCTGATGTAAATCCAGCCAGATTCCCTGCCTGCTCCACCGCAGTTTTAATGGGAACATGTCTGGGTACAAGTGCCCTTGCTTTTTTGGTATTAATAGAAAGTTCAGGTAAGACAACCGTTGAAAATAAATTTTCCGGAATGGGTAAAGACACAATATCCAATGGATCATATGAACGAATCAAGATGATACTGCCCAATAATGCCGGCGCCACGTTATCTGCATGGAAATCGCCCGAGGCTGCTGCTTCCCCGGCCATGCAGTGAATAAGCAATTCGCTTGGTTTCAGCGGACTACCCAATAGCAGGTTTACGCCTACGACACCCCCCACAGCACTGGCAGCACTGGAACCCAACCCGCTTCCGGGAAAGATACCCTTTTCAATATGGACAGTGAATCCCAGTTGCTGATCAACAGCCGTTAATAAAGATAGGATTCCTTTCCCGGCAGTATTTCTTCCGGCGAGTGTTGAAATAGAATCTGCCCCTGTTCCGGAAATAGTAATTTCTATTCCCGGTTTCTCGCGTTTGGTTATGGTGAGGATATCGGCCGGCTCTTCCAAAGAATAACCGAGACAATCAAAACCACATGATACATTGGCTACAGATGCAGATACTTTGATTCTTACTGAATCCTTACTCATGAGATAAATCCTTTCTTTACTAATAATTCAGCAGTTAATAAGGCCCCGCCGGACGCACCTCGCACTGTGTTGTGGGATAACCCCACAAACCGAATATCAAAAAAATGATCCTCTGCAATGCGACCAACTGTTACCGCCATACCATTACCAGAATCTCTATCCAATTTCGGCTGTGGACGATTTTCATCATCCAAAACAATGATTGGGGGTGAAGGAGCAGAAGGTAATTCCATTTCTTGCGGGATCGCCCTGAAAGATGTTAAAATCGATTTAAATTCGTCTAATAATGGACTTTTATCAGCAAATCCAATATGAACAACGGCTGTATGGCCATCCACTACAGGAACCCGTGTGCAGATAGCATTTATGTCCAGATCATTTGTGGGAATGATACCATTTTCAGTCATTTTACCAAAAATTTTCAAGGGCTCTTTTTCCGTTTTTTCTTCTTCCCCGGAAATAAATGGAACCACATTTTCTTTCAAATCCGGATTGGTTAATGCTTTGTATCCTGCTCCTGATAAGGCTTGCAGTGTTGTTACCTGAGCTCGATTTACGGGATATCCGGCATTTTTCATCGCTTCCAGGACAATAATATAGGATTGGATGGAACAGTTAGGCTTTACAGCCACAAAACCGGTTACCGGTAATTGGTGATTTTTCTGCTGAATAGGAATAACATCCGTATGATGTGGATTAATCTCCGGAATGATCATCGGGACGTCTTTCGTTTGTCGATTAGCAGAGCTGGTTGAGATAACTGCATATCCTTTTCTCGCATATTCAAATTCCAATTCGCGCGCTGCCTGTTTTTCAGGCAAATCTATGGCCGAGAATACACAAGTCACCCCCGATGGGATACTTTCAAAATCATGAACATTTCTCACCTGGAGACTTTTGATATTATCCGGAATGGGGGATGACATATACCATTTCCCCTGCACACATTCATCAAAACGCTTCCCGGCGGATCTTTCAGAAGCTGCCACATCTACTACCCTGAACCAAGGATGATTTTCCAGCAAACGTAGAAAATTCTGTCCTACCATTCCTGTAGCACCTAACACACTTACGGCTATATTTTTATTTATTTTTTGCATTTCAGAATATCTCCTAAAACAGCTGCAGCTGTCACTTCTGCCCCGGCGCCATGGCCTTTTATCACCATAGGCACATCGTGGTATCTTTTTGTTGTAAATACAATAAAATTTTCCTTGCCATACTGGTGAAAAAATGGATTTTCCTCACCGACCGCTTTTAATGAAACTTTTGCTTTCCTCCCATCCCAGGAAGCTAAATATCGGAGCACTTTCCCAAGCGTTCGCGCTTCTTCCAACTTTTTTGAGAACAAATGATTATATTTGGCAAGTTCTTCCAGAAAATCAGGTATCGTTAGATCCGGGGAGATATCTTCCGGGATGAGCGACTCGACTGTAACATCTGTCAATTCCAATCTTGCTCCCGTTTCTCTGGCGAGGATCAAAATTTTCCTGGCTACGTCCATGCCATTCAAATCATCTCTTGGGTCCGGTTCCGTAAAGCCCCGTTTTCTGGCATCTTTGACCAGTTCGCTGAAAGGAACAGAATTATCAAATTCATTAAATAAATAACCTAATGTTCCGGACATAACACCTTCAATTTTTATAATAGTATCACCTGTACTCAGAAGGGTTTGCAGGGTGTCGATTATTGGAAGCCCGGCGCCCACATTGGCCTCATACAAAAACTGTGCAGTGGACTTTTTGCTCTTTTCCCGGATTGCGTCATAGTAATCCTGATCCATGGAGTTGGCAAGTTTGCTGGCTGTCACCACAGAAACTCTGTTGGTAATTAATTCTGCTGTTTTTTCTGCAACTGTCGAAGAAGATGTCACATCTACCAAAACAGAATTAGGGGTGTTTTTTGCAACGGTAATAAATGCATCTAGATCAGCTTCCTGCCCGTTTTCCAACTCATCCTGATATACCGTCGGATTTATACCCGTTTTGTCCAGCACCATTTTTTTGCTGTTAGAAATACCGCAAATGATGAGTGTTTCATTTTGACTGATAAGCTTGATTAAATCCGTACCTACCAACCCTGTACCAACAATGAAAATATTCAATTTATCAAGTCCTGAAAACAGTGACGAATGCAAAATGCGAATGGCCGGCTTCACATCTTGCTCATTAACAATAAATGAAATATTTCTTTCAGATGAACCTTGAGCAATGGCGATGAGGTTCACCTTTTCATTCCCCAGAAGGCCAAACAGTTTTCCGGCAATTCCCGGAGTATGCCGCATTCCTTCGCCCACCACAGCAATCAGGGATAAATTTTCTTCAATTTGTATGGAATCAATAAACCGGTTTTCCAGTTCAAAAGAAAATTCTTTGTGTAGAAGCGTTTTTGTTAATTCCACTTCTTTCGGATTAATGGCAAAGCAAATGGAGTGTTCACTAAATACTTGTGAAACCAGAATTATATTGATTTTTTTTCCTGCAAGTTTTTCAAAAACGCGGCCGATCACACCATATCTTCCCACAATACCGGCACCTTGGAAACGAATAAGGGCTATATTATAAAGAGAGGAAATTCCTACAGCATAATGATCATCCAAAGTTCTGGATTGAGTAATGAGCGTACCTGGATTATCAGGATGAAATGTATTTTTGATCCGGATAGGAATCGATTTATATAAAGCCGGAATCATGGTTGGTGGAAAAATGACTTTTGCTCCTGCATGAGCTAATTCCATGGCTTCTTCATAGGTTATATGAGGAATGGTTTGTGCTTCAGATACCACTGATGGATCAGCGGTCAAAATTCCATTCACATCTGTCCATATCTCGATTTCCTCCACATTCAATGCAGCTCCAAAAATGGATGCAGTATAATCGGAACCGCTACGTCCAAAAGTGGTGGTCTCACCCTTTTCAGTTGCGCCGATAAAACCGGTAATGATGTGTGTAGTGGATCTATCTTTCCAATTTGCACGAATTCTGTTATACGAAACCTGGTAGTGAACAAATGCATCCCCAAAATGATCATCAGTTAGAATGACTGCTCTGGTATCCAAAAACTCTGCCGCCAAGCCATGTTCAACACAGGCCGCAGTAACAATATTCGCCGACAGGCGTTCTCCTATGCTCAAAACTGCATCTTTTAGTTTAGGTACTACCATTCTTTCCTGTGCAATGGCTTCAAGATTTCCAGTCAATTCCGATTGAATATCATTAATAGTTTGGGTGAGAGAATCCCATTTGTTTGCGAACCCCAAAGAGTTTACAGTTTCATGATGACGATTGAATAAAGATTGGACATCAGCTGAATAATCTTTACCCAGCGCTGCCAAATCCGTTAACTGCACCAGTTGATCTGTAACGCCGCCAAAGGCGGAAACAACCACAGCACAGGGATGCTCCGCAGAGATTAGTTGTATAACATGTTTTACCCGTTCGGAATTTTTCAGAGAAGTTCCACCGAATTTTAATATTTTCATTCTTTCGCTCTATTTATAGTGAGTTCATAATCTTATCTGTATGTCTGATACTGAAATAAACAGCTTCAGGGTGAGAAAAATACCAACCACAAACAGATGCGGCAGGATACATCGCTCTATTTTCAGTCAAGGTAATACCTGCATTTCTTTCTACATCGAGTAATTTCCATATTTTATCTTTTTCTTTATGTTCAGGACAGGCTGGATAACCTGGTGCCGGACGAATCCCCTGGTATTTTTCTTTAATCAATTGTTTATCTTCTAATTTTTCATCAGCAGCATAGCCCCAGAATTCTTTACGCACTCGCTCGTGCATACGTTCTGCAAAAGCTTCCGCCAGACGATCAGCCAATACTTTAGCCATGATTGCATTGTAATCATCATTTTGATTTTCGAATTTTTTAACGATCTTTTCCAGTCCATGTCCGGCCGTTACGGCAAAGGTGCCAATGAAATCATTTTTTGGTGAAATAAAGTCAGATAGACAGTAGTTGGGTTTACCAATTCCCTTATCAATCAATTGTCGAGGAAAATTAAAATCAATTCCTTCTGTAATTACCTTTTCATTTTCTGCATACGCAGGATGAATACCGATAACGGCTTTAGCTGTGAGTATTTTTTCAGAAATGATATGATCCAGTAGTTTTTGACCATCATTAAATATTGTTTGTGCTTCCTTCCCGTATTTCTCATCATCTAATATTTTCGGATAAACCCCTTTCAATTCCCAGGCATGAAAGAATGGTGACCAATCAATATAATTGATCAATTCATCCAAAGGGTAATCAGTAAAAACTTTTACCCCTGTAAAGTTGGGTTCCGGAATCGAGTAAGATTTCCATTTAATGTTGAATTTTCGCTGGCGTGCAGTTTTAATATCCAATTGTTTCGGCAATGTTTGTTTTCTTCTTTTTTCTCTGATTTGAGCAAAGTCTGAGCGAACGCTTTCAATATAACTACCTTTTTCATCATTATTCATGAGTTTACTCACCACTCCTACCGCGCGGGATGCATCAATCACATGAACGGTAGGGCCTGAATAATTTTCTTCAATTTTTACAGCAGTATGCTTCCGACTGGTCGTGGCGCCGCCGATCAAAAGTGGAATATCAAAATTCAACCGGCCCATTTCCTTCGCAACATGAACCATTTCATCCAGACTCGGTGTGATTAAGCCGGAGAGTCCAATGAAATCTGCCCCTTCTTCTCTGGCTGTAGTTAGAATTTTATCCGAAGGGACCATGACGCCAAGATCAATGATATCATAGCCATTACAACCCAGGACCACACCAACAATATTTTTTCCAATATCATGTACATCACCTTTCACTGTCGCCAATACAATTTTACCATTGGATTTATTCGTGAGCCCTAATTCATCTTTTTCTTTATCAATAAAAGGCACCAAGTGTGCTACAGCTTTTTTCATAACACGAGCCGATTTTACTACTTGAGGTAGAAACATTTTACCAGAGCTAAATAGATCCCCGACCGCATTCATCCCATCCATGAGAGGTCTTTCTATCACATGAATTGGGCGATCATATTTCTGACGGGCTTCTTCAGCATCAATATCTATAAAATCAGTTATTCCTTCCACAAGAGCATACTTCAAGCGTTCTTCGACGGATGTTTTGCGCCATGATAAATCTTTTTTCTGTGATTTTTTTACACCGCGATATTCTTCAGCTATATCCACCAATCTTCCTGTTGCATCACTTCTACGATTGAATAGGACATCCTCAACTCGTACCTTCAATTTTTGTTCGATATCATCGTATACTGTCAGTTGCCCCGCGTTGACAATACCCATATCCATACCGGCTTGAATTGCATGGTAAAGAAACGCAGAATGCATGGCTTCCCGGATTCCATTATTCCCACGGAATGAAAAAGACAAATTACTCACACCACCGCTTATATGAACTCCCGGGAGGGATTGCTTAATGGTTCGAGTAGCTTCTATAAAAGCAATCGCGTATTCGTTGTGTTCATCAATCCCTGTGGCAACAGCAAAAATATTGGGATCGAGAATGATGTCTTCCGGAGGCAAACCGACCTTGCCGGTTAAAATTTTATACGCTTTCGTACAGACCTCAACTTTACGCTCAAAAGTATCAGCCTGACCTTTTTCATCAAAAGCCATGACAATAACAGCCGCCCCATATTTTTTGATAATTTTAGCTTGGCGGATAAATTCTTCTTCCCCTTCTTTCATGGAAATAGAATTAACAATACCTTTCCCCTGAATATTTTTTAACCCTGTTTCGATTACTGACCATTTGGATGAATCAATCATGGCCGGAACTTTCGCGATATCCGGTTCTGCAGCTATAAAACGCAGGAATGTTTCCATGGCTTTTTCAGAATCCAAAAGTCCTTCGTCCATGTTAATATCAATAATTTGAGCGCCATTTTCGATTTGCTGCCGCGCAACAGATACTGCTTCTTCGTAATTATCTTCGGAAATAAGCCGTCTAAATTTCGCTGAACCGGTTACATTCGTGCGTTCACCAATATTGATAAAATTGCTGTCCGGTCGGATGGTTAAAGGTTCAAGACCACTTAATTTAGTTAAAGGTTCTATGGATGGTATTTTTCGAGGTTTAATATTTTTGACTGCTTCTACTATCATTTTAATATGGTCAGGAGTGGTTCCGCAGCAACCACCAACCATGTTGACTAATCCGCTTTCAGCAAATTCTTTAATGATTTTAGCCATGTGCTCCGGAGTTTGGTCGTATTCTCCAAATTCATTGGGTAATCCTGCATTAGGATAAACAAAGACAGGAATGTCAGCAATTGTTGATAGTTCATCTAACCATGAACGAATTTGTTCAGCACCCAATGCGCAGTTAAGTCCAACGGCTGTTAATTCTGCATGGCGAATAGAATTCCAAAACGCTTCCACTGTCTGTCCGGAAAGGGTGCGTCCGCTGGCATCGGTAATGGTTCCCGATACTAAAATGGGAATATCCGTTTCTTCTTCTTCCAATAATTCTCGAATCGCAAAGAGCGCAGCTTTACAATTCAGTGTGTCAAAAACGGTCTCTACTAAAAATAAATCAACTCCGCCATCCAAGAGACCCTTGGCTTGATCTTTATAAGCATTTTTCAGCTCATCAAAAGAAGTATTGCGAAAACCAGGATTATTTACATCCGGGCTTAAGGATGCAGTGCGATTAGTCGGTCCCAGTGCTCCGGCAACAAAACGCGTTTTATCTGTGTATTCTAAAGCGACCTTTTTAGCTATTTTTGCAGCTTCATAATTAATTTCATGGATCAGGTCTTCCATTCCATAATCTTTTTGTGAAACTGCATTGGCGTTAAATGTATTAGTTTCAACAATATCAGCTCCAGAGTCGAAATATGCTCTATGTATTTCACTAACTATTTCCGGTTGAGTAATACTCAAGAGATCGTTATTTCCTTTTAGATCATATTGATGATCCTTAAAACGATCGCCCCGGAAGTTCGTTTCGGATAGACTGTAGGATTGCACCATGGTTCCCATGGCTCCATCCAATATCAAAATGTCTTTTTTAATTCGTTCTTTCATTTTCTGCATAATAAAAAACCCCGATGCTATTCGGGGCCAGTCACCTTTTTAGCATCATTATTTTGTGTCGCTGCAATAGGGCTCAAATCACGACGCTTAATAATACAGCATTTTTGTAACATTAATCAAGAATTCACTATAAACTTAATTTTCTTGCTGATAGCTTATAAATCAGGTAATTTTACTGTCGGTTTGGAAGAAGCGTAGGTCAATTACAGATTTTTTAATACGTTTTTTTAATTGATACAAAAATAAGATTTTATCACATTTTTTCCCTCCTTCTCTCCTTCCAACCAAACATAGCAAAGAATCGACACCGTACGTGTGGCGATGGCTGTTGCATATATTAAAACAATTAAATATGATGAATATTTTGTAGGTATAAGTTATGAAAAAAGAAATATATATAAATGAGAGTATGGGCGAAACGCGCATTGCTATTCTCGAAGATGGTCAACTTGTTGAAGTGTATATTGAAAAACACGATAAGCAACGCATGGTTGGTAATATTTACAAGGGTAAAGTTGAAAATGTTTTACCTGGAATGCAGGCCGCTTTCGTTGACATTGATTATGAAGTGAATGCATTTTTACCGTTTTCTGAAATAGAAAACACCGATTATCTCATGGACGATGACGATGATGATGATGATGATCATCATCGAAATAGTAAACATAAATTTCGACAAAATAATAATGACAATATTTCCGTAGATCTTCAATCGGGGCAGGAAATTTTTGTTCAGGTTATAAAGGAGCCGTTCGCGGGTAAAGGCCCAAGAGTTACAACAGAGGTTGCAATACCCGGAAGGTTGTTGGTTTTGGTTCCCGATGCAAACTATATAGGAATATCAAAAAAAGTTTGGGATAAATATGAACGTCGCCGGCTCAAAAAAATAGTTCATTCTTTTAAACAAGCTGGGTTTGGTGTAATTGTTCGCACAGTTGCTGAGGGAAAAAGCGAAGAGTCATTAAAAAATGATTTTGATCAATTAAAAGCAACATGGGACAGACTACAATCCAAAGCGAATAAAACTAATCCACCTACATTGATATATGAAGATCTTGAAACTGCTTCCAGCGTTATTCGAGATCTCCTGACGTCAGATGTTGAAAAAATCGTTATTGATTCTAAAAAACTCTATCGCAAAACATCACGATATTTGGAAGATGTTTCTTCAACCATGGCGAACAGATTAGATTTTTACCGTTTAAAAACACCCTTATTTGAAGCCATGGGGATCGAAGATGAATTGGCTAAACTCATGCGACCGAAAGTATGGCTTAAAAGCGGCGCTTATCTGATTATAGAAAAAACAGAAGCTATGGTTGTTGTAGATGTAAACAGTGGACGATTTATTGGGAAAAAAGAACATGAACTCAATTCCCTTAAAATAAACCTTGAAGCAGCAAGGGAAGTGGGAAGGCAGTTGCGGCTGAGAGATTTATCCGGTTTAATTGTAATTGATTTTATCGATATGCGTTTAGAGTCAAATCAGCGAAAAGTCTATTATGAATTACGCAAAGAATTAAAAAAAGATCGTGCAAAAGTAGCCGTTTCACCCATTAGTGATTTTGGTTTACTTGAAATGACTCGTCAACGCATTCGGGTAAGTTTAATCGATTCCATGAGCGAAGATTGCCCAACATGTCATGGATCGGGAAGAATCATATCTAAAGAAACTCTTATAACCCGAATTGACCATTGGTTAAGACGTTATAAAAGCAAACACCGGGATTTAAGACTTATATTACTACTTCATCCTGAAATAGCAGGATATATCAAAAATGACAAGAAAAAAATATTACGTGGTTTAATGTGGCAAAATTTTGTGCATTTATCTATTGATGAAAGTAATGACGTTCAACGGGATGAATTTCGATTTTTGCGGACAAAAGACAAGAAAGATGTTACAGATCAAGTAGGTCTTGGTAATCAGAAGAAATCCTCTTAATTTCGCCGGCTTTTGGAGATATATTAATGAACGTAATAGTCGAAATTTCAGGTAAACAATATACCGTCAGCGAAGGTGACCGTCTAAAGGTGGCCAGTCAACCATCTGAAGTAGGGAGCACATTGACCTATGATCAAATTCTTTTTGCCAATGATGGTAAACAGGATCATGTTGGAACACCCACAATTAAAGGAGCCACAGTACAAGCAAAAGTCCTCGAACACGGACGAAACCGAAAGGTACTGATTTTTAAGAAAAAACGCCGGAAAGGGTATCAGCGGAAAAATGGTCACCGCCAAGGGTATACATTATTGCAAATAGATAAAATCAAATTTTCTGCAGCAAAGAAAAAAACTGTAAAAAAACCGGCAGACGCAACTGCTAAGGAAGAATAGTTATGGCACATAAAAAAGGTGTAGGAAGTTCAAGAAACGGACGCGATTCCAACTCCAAACATCTGGGCGTTAAAGTATCAGATGGGCAAACTATCCTTTCCGGGGGGATTATTCTAAAACAACGTGGAACAAAATTCCATCCCGGAACAAATGTAAAACGTAGCGGAGATGATTCTCTTTATGCAACGGCTGATGGAATTGTGAAATTCATCAAAAAAGGACGGGATAAAAAATTTGTAAACGTTGTTGTATAAAGCTTATAAAACAAAATATTAACCCTCGTTCTGCGAGGGTTTTTTATTTAAGATAAAATTGTCGTAATTTCTATAGTATATAATTTTATTTAAGGAGTAATTCATGTCCAGACCAAAAATTTCACTAATAGGCGGCGGTCAAATTGGCGGGAATCTTGCCCTCTTGGCAGCGCAAAAAGAACTGGGTGATATTGTTATTTTTGATATTCCAAATGCAGAAGGTATGGTTAAAGGGAAAGCTCTCGATCTAATGCAGCTTCGTCCTCATGATGGTTATGATGCAACTATTAAAGGCACCTCTGATTGGAATGATGTCAAAGATTCAGATGTTTTTATAATTACCGCAGGAATCCCGAGAAAACCCGGTATGGATCGTGAAGATCTCCTGGAGATCAACCTGGGTATTATGAAAGATGTAGCCGTGAATATTAAAGAACAAGCACCCAATGCTTTTGTTATTGTGATATCAAATCCTCTTGATGCTATGGTGTATGTATTTCATAAAATATCCGGATTTTCAAAAAACAAAGTCGTCGGTATGGCCGGCGCTCTTGATTCGGGACGGTTCAGAACGTTTATTGCCATGGAAACGGGTTTGTCTGTTCAGGATGTTACGTGTATGGTTATGGGTGGGCACGGCGACACTATGGTTCCAATTACCAGATTGGCGACTATTGGTGGAGTACCGGTTACAGATTTGATTCCTGCAGAAAGGTTGGCTGAAATTGAGCACAGAACACGTTTTGCCGGCGGTGAGATCGTTAAATTGTTCGGCAATGGATCTGCATATTACGCACCTGCCCAATGTGCCATTGAAATGGCCGAATCTTACATTAAAGATAAAAAACGAGTCATTCCATGTGCGTCACTATGTGAAGGGGAATTTGGCATTAACGGCTACTTCATAGGCGTCCCATCAGTGATCGGTGCCAATGGGGTGGAAAAAATCCTGGAATTTGAATTAACGGATGATGAAAAGTCTGCTTTGAATAATACATTAGATGTTGTGAAGAAGACAGTAGCAGAAACGGGACTATAATAGATTCACTTAAAAATCTCTATTTAGAAACCCTCATTTTTGGGGGTTTCTTTTTTCCATGTAATTTGTTGACAACTATATCATAAAAACATGTGTCATAACATGTGTGAGTTTTCCAAACGGTGACGGACAAAATAAAACAATTAATCATAGATGCTCAAAATGGTGACAGCTATTCATTTCATCAACTTGTGGCATTACATGACGAAAAAATTATGGTATTAGCATATCAACTAATGAAAAATAAACAAGATGCAGAAGATCTTTATCAAGAAGCATTTGTTAAAGCATATAAAAACATCCGTTTCTTTCGTTTTGAGAGTTCTTTTTATACGTGGCTTTATCGAATTACGGTGAATACTGCGCTGAACATGAAACGAAAAATGTCTCACATGCATACACAAGAACCAATAGAAAATTATGATCCCATCGAAAATATACCCGAACCCGGATCTGTGAATAAACATAGCGAAATTAATCGTGCCATTAAAGCAGCTGCCGATGAACTCCCGGAAAAACAGCGCACTGCGTTTATCCTAAAATATTTACAAAATATGAAAATAAAAGATATATCTGCTATTATGGATATCGGTGAAGGAACCGTTAAAAAATATTTATTCAGAGCCATGGAAAAAATGCGTAGACAATTAAAGGAATATCGTTATGTCTAAAGTTATCTCTGATCAATTAAAAGAAAAAGCGTTTGAATACGTTACCGGTTTACTCTCTGAATCGGAATTGACTTCATTCGAAGGAATATTATCTACTAATGAAGAATTAAAAAAATTGATCAATGAATATCAATCCACTTTAAATGCATCACGTGATGCATTTGCATTTGCCTCCGACGAGAAAGAGCTTCAGAGCCAACGGCTATTATTGCGGGGCAGAATTGATCAACTAAATACACAAAAAAATGAAATGCCGTCTTTTGTCAATATTCTTGAAAGTTTAAGAAGGTTTCTGACGGCTCCGCAACCAGCCTGGGCAGTCATAATTTATATGGTTATTGCAGTTATTATTAGCAAAATGATCCCTGTTCCAATATTCGAAAATGCTGTACAGGTTAATAAACAATCCGTTAATATTTCTGACTTACTGCAATCTAATGATCTGAAAAGTATCAAACTCATCAATTCTCAAAATAAAGATGGCCGTATTCATTTTGCTGTGGAAACCGGTAATGATATAGATATAACCGGCAGATTAAATGATGAAAATATTCAGCAATTACTTTTTTATCTTTTGCTAAATGACGATAATCCGGGTAAACGCCTGAAGGCGGTTCGACTTCTTCAGGAATCAGCACCACAAATTGAAGCTCAAGCTGTGTTGGTTTCAGCCATGCTCACGGACACAAATCCAGGTGTTCGTTTGCGATCAATTAAGATTCTCAAAAATTATGAAATATCCGAATTAATCATCAATGCCTGTATTAAAATCCTTCTTGAGGATGAAAATGAAGCCGTCCGTCAACAAGCGCTGGAAATCATCTCTAATCATCCAATGGAAAAATCACTGCCTGTGCTTCAAATCGTCAGTGTCATGGATGAAAACGAATATATCAAAGCTCAAGCCGCTATGACGTTACAATCATTCAGAGAATCTGTTGACCCGGATGCAATTGAGGTAAAGTAGTGCAAAATATTCTTACTATTATTCTAATTTCATCTCTTCTGTTTCCACAAAAGATATTCGAATCATTTGATTACAATTCAAACCATTCTTTCGTAGGTATCAATTCATACGAATTCACTGTAGATGAAGACGGTAAGGAAAACCGAACATTGATTATAAAAGATATTTTTGGCGATATTACCATTGTGGGACAGGAGACGTATAAAGTAAATATTCAAGAGGAGATTAAGATTAAGTCCAGTTCGAAGTACGATGCAAAAAAATATTATCAAGAAAATCAATCTAAAATAAAGAAATCCGCCGATGGGAATATGATCGAGATCAGAGGCAATTCAAGACCCAGAAAAAGCGTCTATTACAATTTTACAATTACACTGCCCGAACAATTCAGTATTAAGACGATGATAACCGGTGGAGATATTGATATAACAAATATATCCGGGGTCGCGCACGTTATAACAAGCGGGGGTGATATTGAACTCAAAGAAATTAGCGGTAAAATTGAAGCAAAGACGTCTGGCGGCGATGTTGAAGTAAGTGATTCTGAAGGAAATGTAAACTTAACAAGTTCCGGAGGTGACATTGTAGTATCGTATACAGATGGACAGATTTCCGGAACGACCAGCGGTGGTGATATTATTGTTCGCCATGTGGAAGGTGATGTGGATGTTTCAACCAGCGGTGGCAGTATAGATTTTTCCTATATTAATAGTCAAAATATTGTGGGCATTACTTCGGGTGGAGATATTGATGCAGCAGATATTCGAGGGAATATTGAATTACGTACATCCGGAGGTGACATTACGGTTGAAGATATTGATGGAAATTTTTATGGAAAAACATCCGGGGGTGATATTGATTTGGAATCTGTAAATGGAAACGTTGAAATATATTCTAGTGCCGGTTCAATTCAAGGATTTAACCTTGCAGGTATTGTTCAGGCTAAAACATCCAGCGGTGACATTGAAATTTACAAAATTTGGAATCGCAAATTGGACCGTCATGATATAAATCTAGTAACAAGTTTTGGAGATATTATATTAAATATCCCCGGGGAATTCCCAGCCACTATAAACGCCCGAATTTCAGGGAATAAGTCCAGTTATGAAATTGAAAGCGATTTGCCCATTACAATCACAACTGATTTTTATAATATCTATGGACGTTCCGTTAATGGTGCTGGCACCTATTCGGTTGAATTACAAACAACGAATGGAGATATTAACATTGAAGAGGAAAATTAGAATGAAACCTGTATTAGCCCTTATAATAAATTTGGCACTATTATGGTCCCAAACAGATATTTCGCAGAAAATTATCACAGATGAAATCAAATTCTTTAATGACTATACCATTGAAGCAGGCGAAATCAACAGGGACAATATTCGTGTTGTTGGCGGTGATCTGTTTGTTTATGGAACCGTGGACGGAAAAATTACGGTTGTGGGCGGAGATGTAACGCTGGGATCAACATCTGTTGTCAATGGAATTATCATTGCCATCGGTGGATCTGTACAAAAAGATGAACTCGCAGTGATCCATGGCAAAATCATTGAAACACACATGAAGGAAGGGTTGGTTTACCGGGAAATGGAACCGGCTGAAAGTATCAATGGTGATAATGAATTCAAAATTTGGGAAAGATCTATGCGTTCCACTGAAAGCTGGATCCACCCAGAAACAGATTATTTCATCTACAACCGAAACGAAGGTTTAGTATTTACTCCTTTCAATTCTCAATGGGACGGAAATGGAAAATCATCATTTCGCTTGACTTTTTCTATTGGATACAGGTTTGGTTCTGATGAACCTGCCGGACGGTTAACTCTGGAAAAATCATTTTTTTCCAACAACAATCTTGTCTTTTTTGGCAGTGCATTTAAAGAAAGTAGAACAGATGATTTTTACCGCTTGTCTGAAAGTGAAAATACCTGGGCTGGGCTTTTAGGTCGTCAAGATTTTTACGACCGCTGGGATGAAGAAGGTTGGTCTGCCGGAATAGGTATTGATCTATACAGAGTAAAACTCAAATTGTTGATGGCCTCTGTTAAACAGGATACCATACCCGTAACATCCAATCTCTGGAGTTTGTTTGAAAAAGAACGCTCTTTGAGAAGCAATCTATCTATTGGGCCCCAGGAAACAATGAATTATTTGCAAACTACAGTTGCTTTTCAAACCGAACAATATTCACCTGTTGCTACCGGCATGGCAGTATTTATCCAGACAGAAGCATATCAAAAAGATGAGGATGGTTCAAACCTATATACATTTGAGTTAGATAAATTAAACAAACGCATTTTTGGATTTGTTAAAATGAATTGGGAAATGTCTTATGGGCTCGTTCTTCGTTCACAATTCATGGCTGGAACTTCCGATGGCAACCTTCAGGAATTCCGCAAATTCGGTATGGGCGGACTCGGATCTGTCAGTGCATTTCCATTCAAATATCAAATTGGCGATCAGATGGTTCAGGTCAACGGTGAAATTGTCTTCACTGAAGAATTTACAGATGAATGGTTCTTTCTGAAGCTATTCGCTGACGGTGGTTATGCCTGGAACGACGACACATTTAGTTTCAACAAACAGAATATTCTTGATTACGGTATTTCATCAGCAGGTGTTGGTATTGGCAGTGGTGATGAAGAGGATTTGAATTGGTCGGTGAATATTGCCAAACCGCTGGATGGAAGAGATTACTTAGAAACGACCATAAGACTTGGCTATAATTTTTAATATGAAAAATACACATTATTTCGTATCGATCATTCTTACCCTTGGGATTGGTTTCAGTCAGAATCCCCTGCCAAAATTACCTGACCTACCCGATCTGCCTGACCTACCCAAATCACAAAAGAAGGGACAAGACATTGATGGCGATGTTATTATTCGTGATCATTTTCATTATTTCATCAAAGATATTGATAAACTCGAGGCTGAAATCAATTATAAAATGGGAGAATTAATTATTAAACCAAATATTAATAATCCCAGTGAATTTGATGGCTTTTCAGAATATAATCCACTTTATTTTGATTCTCCTAAAGTGGACTATAATGTCTTTGGGAAAACCGGGTTTTTAGAAATGAGAACGAATGCTGTTGATCATGAATTTTCGTTTAACTGGAATAGTAATCGTTTTCATAATAAAAGTGAATATAAATTTCCTTTATCTGTTCCAATTGAAATGAAATTGGACTTTGGCTTGGGCGAGACTGAAATAGACTTGTCCGGAATACAAATCCAAAGTCTGAATATTGAGTGCGGAATGGGAAAAGTAACTCTCAATGTTGACTCACAAAACCCTATTGTTTGTAAAAAAATAAAAATTGAAGCCGGGATGGGTGAATTTGAAGGAACCGGCCTCGGTTATTTGCGAGCAGAAGTTGTTAACATTGACGTGGGACTAGGTTCAGCTGACATTGATTTTTCCGGGAAAATCAATCACAACATGAAAATAGAAGTTGAAGTGGGGTTGGGCTCAATTAAATTGATTTTACCGGATAATGTTAATATTTCCGCACGCCTTCATGATTATTTTCTTTCGACCGTTAACGTGGAGGATTTAGTCAAAAAAGGAAATAAATACGTATCCAAAGAATGGGACTCTGACAGACCGACAATTACGTTGGATATGTCTGTTGGTTTAGGGTCGATTGATTTAAAAGTATCCGATTAGATTTTTATAAAAATTTCCCTTCAATTATTTCCACAAGGAACGATTTGGTTTTTGTTTTGTACATCGTTCGGCATTGGGTTTCCTTTTTCATTAATTGATCAACATTCAACGGATTATACCGTAACGGCTTATTGTTCAAATCATATTGAGAATTTCTATTACTAACTTTGAGATTCCTTCAGCCGCTTCTTTAATACTCTTCGCTTCCATATACGCCGGTGTTGAAACCACTTTCTTCTCTCTATCAACAATAATATCCTCGACCGGACACGTAATATGCTTCGCCCCCATGGTATTGATATCTTCAGATGTTTGTTCATCAAAACCGATGGTCAGTTCTGTGTCTTCGCCCAGGATTTTTGCCATCATGGCCGGAGCAATGCACATAACTCCAATTGGCTTATTATCTTTGTGGACTTCCTTGGAAAGCTTTAGTACGTCGGGGTTTATCGAACAATTGGCTCCTGTCATAGCATAATCACATAGGTTCTTCGCTACTCCGAATCCGCCGGGAAAAATCAAGGCATCCACATCACTAGATGATACTTCAGCCATATCTTTAATATTCCCGCGGGCAATTCTAGCTGACTCTACAAGCACATTTCTATATTCATCCATTTCCTGACCGGTATAATGATTGATGACATGGAGCTGGTCAATATTTGGCGCCATAAGAACCATCTCGGCACCGGCTTTGTCCAATTCCAGCATGGTGATGACAGATTCCTGAATTTCTGCTCCGTCATTAAACCCGCATCCTGAAAGTACAACTCCTATTCTCGGCATATTGCCTCCTTATGTATTTAAGTTAATATTTCTTGATAGTCCTGAAAATTTCGTTCTTTTTACTGCAGATCCTTTAAATAATTTACGAAATCCTTTTTCATCTAAAGTTTGCCAATTTTCATCTTTCCAGGCAATAATTTCTTTTCTTGGATAAAAATGCTTCCTATCTGTTATTTGTGAAAATTTCTGATTCCAAGGACAGACTTCCTGGCAAATATCACAACCATAGATCCAATGGTACAATTTTGACCTGTCATCCGGGAGTTGGTCTCTATGCTCGATGGTGAGATAAGATATACATTTATGAGCATATATCTCATATTCCCCAAGGGCATTGGTCGGACAGGCATCAATACAGGCCGTACAAGAACCACAAAGATCAGCGACAAAAGGTTCATCATAATTAAGCTCAATATCTAATATCAATTCACCCAGAAAAATCCAGCTGCCGTAATCTCGCGTGATTAAATTGGTATGTTTACCCTGCCACCCTAAACAAGCTCTCTGTGCCCAGATTTTATCCATGACCGGTGAAATATCAACACAAACAACACCCTTTACCCCGGGAACCTCATTTTTTAGCCAATCCAACAATTTAGATAATCCAGATTTCAATATATTGTGATAATCATCTCCCCAAGCATAGTTACTGAATTTGTAATTCGACTGTAAATCTTCCTGTTTGTAATCAGTGAAATAATTCATCCCCACAGAAATAATTGATTTTGCATCAGGGAAGTATTCAAATATATTTCCTCTTTCATCTTTCCGTTTTTCTATCCATTCCATCGTGCTATGGCAGCCTTGACTCAACCATGTTTCGAGATTCGCTTTTTCTTTTGGAGTAGAAACTGCTTGAGCAATACCAACCTTTTGGAAACCGAACTCGAATGCTTTGGTTTTAAGAAGAGAAGATAAACCTGAATTCATATAAGTAATTTACAAAGTCAAAAGGGAGGAATGAAAAATGGTTGATTTTATTTAATATAACCTTTCCCAATTATTCTAAGTATTTCTTTTGGTTTTACGATTGATATTTTATGAAAAGGAGATGTAAAATAATCTTTGATATTAAAGGTAGTTAAATAGTCCGTGTTTTCCTTTAATGCTGCCGCTAAAATGGGGACATCCTTCTTATCTGCAAATGGTAAAGCATTTTGGATATCTTTTTGAGATGGAGAAACCACTTTTAAATGGCCATTTTTAATAATGTCATTAAACAATGGAGGTGCTGACGGTAATATTTTTCGAATATTTCTTTTGCTTTCATCAATAACCTGCGGTGAAATAACACCTTTTATAAAACCCAATTCTGCAAGCTGCAGGAGTAAAAAACTGGCTCCCAATTGAGAGAATGAACCGGATATAATTACATCAGAATCAATAAAAACCGTTAGAACTGGTGGTTCTTTCACCTTGATTTATATTTTTCCCGTTCTTCTGCGATCCCTCGGATTAAATCTTCTAACACCACTCCTTTTTCATCCATAAGTTTTTCCAGTTTAGTAACTAATTTGGGTAAGGTCGTTACTTTAGGGCTGATAAGAATTCCTTCTCCTAAATCAATAAGTGTTAAAGGATCTCCTTCATCTAAAGTGTATTTTTCTCTTATTTTTTTAGGAAGCGTTAATGTACCCCGCTTACGCATTTGCAATGTAATACTCATATCTGTATTCCTGATTTACTGATAATCTGTATATATTATTTAAACATTACAAAAGGATTCTATTGCAAAAACTGTAATTGTCTGGAATTTTTTCAGTAGAAAGGATACAAAAAACTGTTAATGATTATTTTAATCATCTGTTCAAAAGCCTTTCTGCCCATAAAATGCCGATAATAGTCTTCACATCAGTGATGATCCCTTTCCACACCATTTTCAAGGCATCTTCCAAAAATGTTGGCATTAATTCCACAAATTCGTCATGGTCGGTATTTTCTATTGTTTTCGTTAAATCTTCAGCCAGATAAATCCACATTTTTTCGCTGGCAAAACCAACTGCCGGATGAATGTTGCAAACAAATGTCAGTTTACCTGCAGAGTAACCGATTTCCTCTTCCAGTTCCCTTCTGGCGCACACCTCCGGGGTTTCTCCGGCGTCCAGCTTGCCGGCCGGTAACTCAATCATTTCCGCCTGAACAGGATAGCGATATTGCTTAATAAGAGCAATTTTACCATCGGGCAGGACAGGAATCATACATGCTGCTCCGGGGTGTTTTATCCATTCCCGGGTTGATGTTTTTCCATTCGGCAGGGAAACTTTATCCCGTCTGACATCTAGCAATATACCTTTATAGATTTTTTCTGTGGAAAGTTGTGTTTCTTTCAGCTTGGACATAGTTGATAAAACGTGAAACGTAATGCGTAAGGAAAATAATTTTTTACATAATTACGTTTTTAATGATTGGTCTTTCAAAAATATTCGATATAAATAACTTTCAACTCCCGGTTGAAATAATCCACCCGGTCTTTCTCAAAAAGCAGGTTATTGAAATCCAACTCTATGTGGAGGCGCTCCACAAACGTCCAGCGCACAGCTGCGTTTAAATATCCGCCTCTACTGATTGCAATGTCCTTTGCTTTCATATCATTTTCATTCAATGCGGCATTGTATTCAAGAAGAAAAGACAATTCCGGATTAATTTCTAAATCCCATCCTATAAACAAACTTATATCTTCGTCTCCATCTAACGTTTCAGTAAAATTATAATTCATTCCTCCGTGAAAACCCATATTCCCCAAAGGCGTCGTCCAGTTTTTGCTGGCTGACATGAACAAACCATAAGCCTTGATCTCATAGCGTTTCAACGAATCGGAAATCGGAAGAGCGTCGTGTAGGGAAAGAGTGTAGATCACGGTGGTAGCCGTATAATTAAAAACAAAAACAAA
>CAJVYU010000001.1 GCA_913009735.1 uncultured Fidelibacterota bacterium | reverse complement strand
ACAGAACAATGTATCACCAACCATAATTATTTTATAGCAGGAATACACATCCGTTTCCCATACGACATCTCCGGTTTCCGCATTTAGAGCAAAAACCTTATTGTTGCTGCCCCAGACAGTGCCGATGAACAGGATGTTGCCATCAATGATTGGTTTTGTCGATAATAAACTTCCTGAATTTGTATTATAGATCCAAATTGTGTCTAAAGTAACAGGATCATAACAGGTAATACTGCCGATTGAATATGCCGATCCAACAGGCGACCACCCGAAAGTGCAATACAGTTTCTGATCGTTAATTACCAAGGACCAAGGCATGTATTCTGTTTGTATCGAGTCAATAATATTTCCACTTTCTTTTTCCATTTTCAATATCATTCTTTTCTTATTGAAACTGTTTGTCCCAATATAATAATGCCCAATATCTATATCAGTATTGAGTGAAAATTCCCTGTTTGAATCTATTATTGCACTCCATTGTTCAGTTCCATCAGCAATATTTATTGAGAACACCTTATCTTTACCTTCAAATCCATAAAGTTGTATATCATCATAAACAAATCGCTTGTGCATAAACCCCGCTGATGGAAAAACTGAAGACCACCTCCATTCACCGGAATCAACTGTTACACAATTGATACTTCCATCACCAGAGTAAATAAGAAGTGAATCATGTAAAACTGAGGGGGGCGCATAGGCCCCCCAATTGTATGAATCGTACGACAGTTCCCAGATTACTTCCATTGGAGTTGTTTCCCTATCAACAGGGTCATCACCCTTATTACATTGAGAAAACAATATTAACAATGGAATTAATAGTAAAAAACGAAACCTTGCTTTAATCACTGGAATAGCCCTCTCATCCATCCAGCATTTTCCTTTAGTGGAGTTTCAATCTGTGCCGCTGGGAGGCCGTTATCTCCATTGTAAATACGTTCGTATCTCATCATTTCTGAGTGGTTCCAACAGCCGTCTTGGGAATTGTCGTAGTAGTAGATTTTTGTATTGTTTCTGTTTGCTCCATTGGTATTTACATTTCCGTAGCTGTTGTAAAGAAAGATAGTTTTGGATATAGAGTATGCCATTGTTGGATAAATAAGTTATTGGTTAACGGTTAAGCGTTCAAAGCGTCTCGTAATATTATTGATTATATAAAATCATTGTTAAAATTAGTTATATAAATGGATGAATGTATTACGAAAATTTTATGGTTTAATTTCTCACTATAGTTAAAACAGGTAAATGCTGATGTTGGTATTATGGTGTGTAATTATATTAGGTGAACTTGAATGCTTTTTTGGTAATTCGTTGAATATTGGCGCGAGAACACACCTTATTCGTTGGTATAAAGTGCGGACGCGCACCAAATACGAAGATAAAACTTTGGATAATTTTATATATTTCATTATTTTAACTCTATGAAAAGAGACATTTATCCAAAACTTGTTGAATGGAAACATTCTGACCGGCGCAAGCCTCTGATTATAAAGGGAGCTCGTCAAGTGGGTAAAACCTATATACTCCATCAGTTTGGGAAAAAAGAATACAATCGTATTGTTTATTTTAACTTTGAAGAAACGCCTTCTTTAAATGAACTGTTTGAACAGACACTCAACCCGACTATCCTTCTATCAAAACTGTCGCTGCAAGCAGGTTTTGATATAAAACCGAAGAAAGACCTCATCGTTTTTGATGAAATACAACATTCAAATTCCGCTTTGAATTCCCTAAAATATTTTAATGAACAATTAAATGAATATCATATTGCAGCAGCCGGTTCACTTCTCGGGATCCTTTTGTCAACACCGAGGTCTTTTCCTGTAGGAAAAGTAAATTTCCTCGATATGTATCCTATGACATTTATAGAATTTTTAGATGCTGCTGGGAAAGAAAACTTGAAAGAGTTATTAGAATCAATACAAACTGCGGAACCTCTTCCCGTGCTCTTTCATGATGAATTAATTAGATTGTTACGGATTTATACTTTTACCGGCGGAATGCCGGAAGTTGTTCGCGAATATACCCAGTCAGGTAATTTTAATCAGATTAGGGTGATTCAAAAAGAAATTCTTAATGCCTATATCTTGGATTTCACCAAACACGCCAAGGCGATTAACGTCCCCAAAATCAATCGCGTTTGGGAATCTATCCCCACACACCTCGCCAAAGAAAACAAGAAATTTGTTTTCTCTGCAATCAGAAAAGGGGCAAAATCTCGAGAATACGAAAACGCAATACAATGGTTATCGGATGCCGGATTAATTTACAAATCCTATCAAATTTCCTCCCCAAAGTATCCGCTCATTGGATATGCAAATCAACATATTTTTAAGGTCTTTGCGCTGGATGTTGGTTTATTGGGCGCGTTATCTAATCTTCCATTGAATAAGATTGTTGAGGGAGATAAGCTTTTCACTGAATTTAAAGGAGCTTTAATTGAAAATTATATCGCTCAACAATTGGTTGCTCATTATAATTTTGATCTATTTTATTGGACAAGTAAAGGACAAGCTGAAGTTGACTTTATCCTTCCCATGGAAAATATTACACCGCTGGAGGTCAAAGCGGGAATTAACCCAAAGAGTAAGAGCCTAAAAGTCTATCAGCAAAAATATTCACCAAATATAACATTGCGGTCAACTTTGCTCAACCTAAAACAGGAACAACAAATCATTAATATTCCTCTTTATGCTATTTCACAAACGTCAAAGCTGGTATAGTGCTTTGCAGTTAAATTATAAAATAATAAATATATGGTTAAAACAGGTATAGGTTACGATGTCCATCCCCTGGCAGAAGGGGAAACACTTATCATTGGAGGAGTGAAAATTGACAGTCCAATTGGCTCTGTAGGTCATTCAGATGGCGACGTACTTCTTCACGCAATTGTGGATGCATTGTTGGGAGCCGCCAACCTGGGTGATATTGGTCAACATTTCCCCGACTCTGACGAGCGATGGAAAGGAAAAGACAGCATTCATTTTCTGAAACATGCCGTTAAATTGGTTCATGATCAAAGATTTGAAATAGATTATATTGACAGCACGGTTATTTTGGAAGAGCCAAAACTGGCAGATATTATTCCGGAAATGATACAAAAAATTGCCCACACTCTTCACATAGATGAATCGTCGGTTTCAATAAAAGCGACCACTACAGATAAAATGGGTTTTATCGGCCGTGGCGAAGGTGTGGGGGCCGTGGCTGTGGCAACGATTTCTAAATAACATTTTATGAATCCCCAATTCCATAACAAATGATAATATTGGATGAGGTATTAGAAATCATCTTTCAAAAATGTAAAGAATTAAATGAGTAACTCCACTGTATCTAAAACCCCCTTGTGCTCCCCCTATTACAGGGGGAAACTAAAGGTTTTAACATTTTTCTCCCCTGCCATAGAAGCAAAGAGGAGTGTTTAGTTGGATTCAATAATTCTGAAATCCCATGCCAAGGTCAATATTGGCCTGCAGGTTCTAAACCAACGACCAGACGGTTATCATAATCTGCACACGATTTTCCAGGAATTGGATTTCCACGATACGGTCACTTTGGCAAAAATAGAAAATGGCTGTAGGTTAAAATCGAACAATAAGAATTTCCCCCTCGATAAATCCAATACTTGTCATAAAGCGTATACCATATTAAAGCGGGAATTTCCTGAATTAGGTGGAATACAAATCCATGTAGGCAAACATATTCCGCAAGGAGCCGGGCTCGGCGGCGGTTCGTCAAATGGAGCTGCAGTATTTAAGGGATTGAATCAATCATATGAATTAGGCCTGTCGGATAATGATCTTGAACAGCTTGCTGTAGAGATAGGAGCTGATGTCCCATTTTTTATACGCGGAAAGTGCCAATTGGGTGAAGGAATCGGTGAAAAACTGACCCCGATCGCAAAGCAGTTGAACTATACAATATTATTGGCCCTTCCTTCTTTTTCAATTTCTACAAACTGGGCATATAAAAGCCTGAAAAAGGGTTTGGACTCCACAGGTAAAAAAGCTAATTTTGCCGATCTTTTCAGAAGGAAACAAATCCCTTTTGAGCTTTTTAAGAATGATTTTGAACGGATTGTAATTCCAGCACATCCAGAGATTGGGAAAATAAAGGATGCTCTGCTTGAAAACGGAGCTCGATATGCCAGTCTGTCGGGCAGTGGTTCGACTGTGTTCGGAATGTTTGACGAAGACACTGCCGCAAAAGCAGCTGAGTCTGTTTTACCGTCCAACACCCGAACCATTTTAACCCACCCGACACATTTCTGATAATTACATCCAATAAGGGATTGTGAATGTTATTATCTCACAGTTCCTAAAACCTTTTGGGGCGTCGTCTAAGGGCAGGACACCTGGTTTTGGTCCAGGCAGTTGGGGTTCGAATCCCTGCGCCCCAGCAGAATAAAGAAAGAAAGAAGGAGAGCACAAAAGCTATTATGAGCAAAGATACCATAAAAATATTTACAGGTAGAAGCAATCCTGCTCTCGGAATGAAAATTGCCGAGAACCTGAATGTTTCTCTTGGGCAATTGACAATAAAGGATTTTGCTGATGGGGAAATATGGATCAAGTTTGAAGACAACATTCGGAATCAAGATGTTTTCGTTGTTCAATCAACCAATGTTCCGGCTAGAAATATCCTGGAATTAGTTTTAATACTTGATGCGGCTGTTCGGGCTTCGGCGAAAAGTGTGACGGCAGTTATTCCGTATTTTGGGTATGCTCGTCAAGACCGGAAAGACACCCCCCGCGTTCCAATTTCTGCTCGAGTGATGGTTGACATGTTTACCGCTGCGGGAGCCAATCGTATTGTGTCTATGGATCTCCACTCTACACAGATACAAGGGTTTGCGGCCATACCTTTTGACCATCTTTATAGCCGTATGGTATTGTTGAGTAAAATTAAAGCATTGGGCCTGGATACAAAAAATTCAGCGGTTCTCGCTCCGGATGTAGGTTCGGCTCGTATGAGCCAGGCATACGCAAAACGGCTCGGCATGCATTTTGCCTTGATCGATAAACGGCGCTATGCCCCCAATCAAGCAGAAGTCATGCATCTTATCGGGGTGCTGGACGGAAAGGACGTTCTTATCATTGATGATATGATTGATACAGCCGGAACAATGGTCAATGCCGCAGAAGCGGCTATAAAAAATGGAGCAAAATCAGTAACAGCTGTTGCAACCCACCCCCTTTTATCCGGGCCGGCAGTAGAACGATTGGAACAATCGCCAATAAAGAATTTGATTGTCACAGATACTGTGGCAATATCAGAAAATAAAAAAATAAAAAAAATGAAAATTGTAACCGTGGCTGAAATTTTCGCAGAAGCGATTTATCGCATTCATGAAGGCGAATCTGTCAGTTCACTATTCGAATTTTAATTGGGAGAAAAAAATGGCAGAATATTATCAGTTAACTGTAGAAAATAGGGAAAAGATCGGAACAAGTGAAGCAAAGTCCCTACGCAAAAATGGAAAAATCCCTGCAAACTATTATTATAAAGACACAAGCAACATAAACCTGTCTATCGATGAAAAAGAATTGAATCAAGTGCTTCATTCGGGGCAACGTATTTTTGAAGTCCATTTGGCAGGAGAAACCCAATTTGTTATGTTTAAAGATATTCAATACCACCCGGTAACAGATGATGTAATTCATGTAGACCTGATGCGTGTCCGTCGAGATGAAAAAATGACGATTACAGTGTCGATTCGATTAGAAGGCGACGCTGAAGGCGTTAAACAAGGTGGTGTGTTGTCACAAATTATGAATTCTATCGATATTGAATGTTTTCCAACGGATGTGCCTGAATTCATATCGTTGGATATCTCTGATTTGGTGGTAAACAGCAGCAAGTCGGTTGCCGATCTCATCGTGGATAGCAAACTAACTATTTTGGCAGAGGGAGACCAAGTGGTTACAACATGTCATCCTCCGAGAGAAGAAGAGGAAATAGAAGTCGAAGTTAAAGAAGGCGAAGAGGTTGAAGGCGAGGCCGCCGCTGAAGAAGGCGAAGAAAAAGCTGAAAGCGATGCTGGTTCGGAGGAAAGCACTGAATAATTATGAAAGTCTTTGTGGGGTTAGGCAACCCCGGATCGGAATACGCCAAGACAAAGCACAATGCAGGATTTTGGGTAGTAGACGAACTAGCGAGACGGTGGTCAATTCGTTTTCAGCCCGGGAAAGGGGCATTTGTGTACGCTGAATCCAATGATGTTCTGTTGGCAAAACCCACTACGGGGATGAATGCCAGCGGTGTTGCTGTAAAAGAAATTATTCAGCAATATGGAGTTGATTTGGCTGATCTACATATTATGGTAGATGATGTGGACCTGCCTCTTGGGAAATTACGACTACGCCCCAAAGGCGGCGATGGGTGTCATCGTGGAATGGAATCAGTGATTTATCATTTGGGCAACACCCATTTTCCAAGACTTCGCTTTGGCGTTGCGGCTCACGACCAGAAAAGGCCGGCAGAAGTGTATGTATTAAAACCATTTAAAAAAAACGATCAACCCGAAGCGGATACAATGATCCAAACAGCAGCAGATGCAATGGAATATTTGCTGAAAGAAGGAATCGATCAAACGATGAACCGGTACAACTCATGAGGTATTAATTAATGGAAAACAATTTTTTACTTGTTATAGGTGCAGCCGTATTAGCAATGGTTTATGCATTCTGGAAAACAGGCTGGATTAATCGTCAAGACGAAGGTACCGATAAAATGAAAACCATCGGTGCTAATATCGCCGTTGGCGCCATGGCATTTTTGAAAGCTGAATATAGAGTTTTGGCTGTGTTTGTTGTTGCGATTGCAGCTTTGTTAGGATTTGCAAATGCCGGCAGGGAAGACACGAGTTCGTTAATTGCGGTTTCTTTCTTTGTGGGCGCCCTGGCATCCGGGTTGGCCGGCTTTTTCGGAATGAAAGTTGCTACCAAGGCCAATAACAGAACAACACACGCAGCTCGAAAGAGCTTGGCGTCTGCGTTAAAGGTAGCATTTACAGGCGGTTCAGTTATGGGGTTAAGCGTTGTTGGATTAGGCGTCATGGGCTTGGGTGGCTTATTCATGGTTTATTCCAATATATTTGGAACCGATGCTGTTAATATCAAGACGCTCTTGAATGTTATTTCAGGCTTTTCTCTGGGCGCATCGTCCATAGCATTGTTCGCCCGTGTTGGCGGGGGCATTTATACAAAAGCAGCTGATGTAGGCGCCGATCTTGTGGGAAAGGTCGAAGCAGGAATCCCCGAGGATCATCCGCTTAATCCCGCAACGATTGCAGATAATGTGGGAGACAATGTTGGCGATGTGGCTGGTATGGGCGCCGATCTTTTTGAATCTTATGTTGGCTCAATTGTTGGTTCAATGGTCTTGGGCGCAAGCGTGTTAGTGATGGGCAATTTTGATTTAAATTTTGTTGTACTTCCCCTGTATATAGCCGCTTCAGGAATCCTGGTTTCTATTTTGGGAACATTCATGATTTCAGTAAAAGAAGGAGGCGATCCTCAAAAAGCATTGAACCGAGGAGAATTTGGAAGCTCAGCTATCATGGTTGCAGTGATTTATTTTCTCATTCAACATTTTCTTCCCAATCAATTTCTGTTGGGTGGAGAAATATATACAAGAACGGGTGTTTTTTGGGCCACCGTTATAGGGCTTATTGCCGGATTAGGAATTGGGGTGGTTACTGAACATTATACCGGTACCGGCACCTCCCCCGTATTATTAATTGCCAAGCAATCAAAAACCGGGGCAGCAACAAATATTATTGCCGGATTAGGCGTGGGTATGCAGTCCACAGCGGTGCCCATTTTGATTTTGTCTTCTGGAATAATGGCTGCTTATTATTTTGCAGGACTTTATGGAATAGCTATGGCTGCCCTTGGAATGCTGGCCAATACCGGTATCCAATTAGCCGTTGATGCATATGGCCCGATTTCTGATAATGCCGGAGGAATAGCAGAAATGGCAGGATTACCGATTGAAGTTCGTGAACGTACCGATAAATTGGATGCGGTGGGAAACACGACGGCGGCCATTGGTAAGGGGTTTGCAATCGGATCAGCAGCGTTAACAGCCCTTGCTTTGTTTGCGGCATTTATGGTTCAAAGCGGAATTGATAGTATTGATATCTCTAATCCAAACATTATGGCAGGGTTGCTGGTAGGCGGAATGTTACCTTTTTTGTTTTCTTCCCTGGCAATGGGAGCTGTGGGAAAAGCAGCCATGTCGATGATTGAAGAAGTCCGTCGCCAATTCAAGGAAATTCCTGAACTGAAATCAGCTTTGGAAGTGTTGAAAAAAGGCGATGAGTCTACCTGGACTAATGATGAAAAAGAGATATATGAATTGGGTCTTACAAAAGTAGAATACGGTCGCTGTGTTGAAATTTCAACGAAATCTGCTATTAGAGAAATGGTGTTGCCGGGCCTTCTTGCAATAATATCTCCCGTGTTTGTTGGTTTTGTTTTTGGACCTGAAACATTGGGAGGCTTATTAGCGGGCGTGACTGTTTGCGGAGTATTGATGGCTATTTTTCAATCCAACGCAGGAGGGGCATGGGATAATGCCAAAAAGATGATTGAAGTTGGAGTTGAAATTGATGGTGATAAGCTAGTTAAAGGTTCTGATGCTCACAAAGCGGCTGTTGTTGGTGATACAGTTGGTGACCCGTTTAAAGATACTTCGGGACCATCTTTAAATATTTTAATCAAATTAATGTCAGTGGTGTCTTTGGTTATTGCTCCATTGTTAAAACTATAAATTTAAGGAGTCTATATGCGTTATTATGAAACATTGTATATCCTGAACCCCAATTTTGAACAGGAAAAAAACGATGATATTGTTAAAGAAGTTGGGGAACAGATTAGTAAATCCAGCCAGGTGATTAATCATCGCCTTTGGGGTAAAAAACGCCTGGCTTATTCAATTGAACTGCATAAATATGGAACATATATGTTGCTTCAATTTGAAACAGATGAGGTGAAAGGTTTAGAGGATTTTGACAATTTTATGAAGTTGAATAAATCGATTCTTCGTTTTCAAACTGTGCGACTGAGTGTTAAGCCGGAAGTGTTTGTTGAAGAAATTGTCGAGGATGCTGATGCAAAAGAAGAAAATAAAATACCTATTGTTGAGGAATTAGAAAAAGAAAGTAAACCAATCACGCCGGAAAAACAGTCTGAAGAAAAACAATCTTCTGATAATGAAACTAAGAATGATGAATCAAAAGAAAAACCTGACGAAAAACCTGACGAAGAATCTATCATCGAAGAAACTTCATAATTATAAAAAAACGAGGAAATTATGGCATTCGTAAGTCGAAAAAAATATTGTTATTTCAAGGAAAATGGAATTACAGAAATTGATTATAAAGATGTAAAGTTATTACGTCGTTTTGTGACCGAGCAGGGAAAAATTATGCCGCGCCGTGTTACAGGAAGCAGTGCAAAAATGCACAGGAAACTGATCAAAGCTATAAAGCGAGCACGAAATATCGCTTTAATGCCTTACACAAATTTAGGTGATAATTAATTTTGTAAATATTATAAGGAATGATACCATGGAAATAATTTTACTACACGATGTGGAATTGTTAGGAACTGCCGGTGATATCATCACGGTCAAACCTGGTTATGCAAGAAATTTTCTTTTCCCGCGCCGCTTGGCGTTGCGGGCATCCAAGAGAAATTTAGCTATCGCAGATGAACGTAAGCGAAATGCTGAAAAACGTCACGCGCATGATGATAAAATCAATCAGGAACTTGCGAATCAATTAAAAGATTTGGAAATAACGTTTGAAGTCCAAGTCGGCGAAGAAGAAAAAATGTTTGGAGCAATTACCACAAATGACATTCATAAGCAGCTGGTAGAAAAGGGAATTAATATTGAACGTCATCGAATCGAGCTTGTTGAATCCATTAAAGCTCTGGGTATTTACCATGTGCCGGTAAAAGTTTCATCAGAACGAAAGCCGGAGCTTAAGGTTTACGTTATTAAATCATAATTGCAGTCTAACATTCCAGCCATTGATAGCCCTCGATTGATGAATCGGGGGCTATTTATTTATTATGAGATGGCTATGCAAAACCTATTGCACAAATTAAAAAGTCTAAAATTTGTCTGCTTTTCGTTAGAAAACTTGTCCATAGTCCCGCGATTGACTACGTTTCCCGCCTTAATCAGACAAATTTTACATCTTTTTCCTTCAAACAGCAGGTTTTGCATAGCCCGCAAAGAATTCTTGATACACATGAATACCGCTTCTATTTTCAATGACCATGTTTGTTGAAGTCGCCTTTCCCATATCAAGTTATAAGCAGTTTACATATCAAGTCCCGGATGAATTAAGGGACAAAATCCAAATTGGAATTCGTGTAAAAGCACCGCTTGGAAAAAGAACAATAATCGGGATAATTGTTTCTAAATTTTCTAAATCTGATTTTTCCGGTAAAATAAAATATATAAAAGAACTCGTTGATGATTTACCCGTTATGGATAAACATTTGTGGGCTTTAGCCCAATGGATGAGCGAATATTATTTTACCCCGTTAGGCAAAGTGGCCAATGCAATCCTGCCAAAGAATCTCTCCGCGAAATACACACCGCCGATTACGAACATGGTATCATTTAAATCTTTTGGCGAACATCATGAAGCGCTTAAAAAACAAGCACCGGCACAGGAAAAAGTATTAGAATTCCTTTCAAAACAAACCGGTGCTGTGCCGGTGGCTGGTTTAAAAGCTTTGGTTAGCTATCCCAGCGCGATCTGTAAAGCGTTGTGTGAAAAAGAGTTAGTAGAATTAGACATAATCATAAATCTTCCGGATGTTACCGGTTTTACTTTTTCACCGATTTATAAAGAAATCAAATTCACAGCAGAACAGCAAAAAACTAACCAATCCTTATATAAAAAATTATCCGCAAATGAATTCAGTTCTATTTTACTTCACGGCGTAACCGGCAGCGGGAAAACTGAAATATATATTGAATTGGTAAGAAAAGTCTTATCTATGGATAAATCGGCAATTTTATTACTACCGGAAATTGCCCTTACGCCACAAATCGCTGGCCGGTTCAGAGCTGTTTTTGGAGATAAAGTAGCTTTGTGGCACTCTAAATTATCCACCTCAGCCCGGGCTTGGACGTGGAAACAAATTTGTGCCAATGAATTCAAAGTGGTCATTGGTGCGCGCAGCGCTGTATTCGCACCATTAAAAAATTTGGGAGCAATTATTATTGACGAAGAGCAAGAGCATTCCTATAAACAAGAGTCTCCGGCACCCCGTTATCATACCCGAGATGTCGCATTAATGCGCGGAAAATTGCATAAAGCAGTTGTGGTAATGTCGAGCGCAACACCCAGTTTAGAAAGTTATTATAATCATATACAGGGTAAACATATTTATTTACGTTTGAATGAACGATTTGGTGGCGCACCCTATCCGCACGTTCATATTGTTGATATGATAAACGAACAAGAAGAAACAGGTAAATATCAAGACGTAATTTCAGGGATATTACAACGTAAAATGGAAGAACGATTCGCAAAGGGCGAACAAGTCATTCTTCTTCAAAACAGGCGGGGATTTGCCCCGATATTGCGTTGTGGAGATTGTGGGACCGTCGAAACGTGTAAACAGTGTGAGGTCGCTTTGACGTATCATAGTCATGGTCGATTTCTGAAATGTCATTTTTGCGGATATGAAACACATCAAATCTCCACAATATGTAATAAATGCAAGAGTATAAATCTGAAACTTTTAGGGGTCGGAACACAAAAGGTTGAAGAATTAATTCAAAAAACATTTCCAAACATTTCTATTGCTAGACTTGATATGGATACAGCAAAGAGCGGAAAGTCATTAACAAGAATACTGGAAAAATTTTCTTTAGGCGAAACACAAGTGCTTATCGGTACTCAAATGATTGCAAAAGGATTGGATTTTGATAAAACCACATTGGTAGGAATCATCAATGGAGATACCGGTCTGTTTTTACCGGATTTTCGTTCGGGAGAAAAAACGTTCCAGCTTATATACCAGGCGGCGGGAAGATCCGGAAGACGAAAAACCGGCGAAGTAGTAATTCAAACATTTAACCCGGAAAACCCCGTAATAAAACATGCTTCAAGGCTTGATTTAAAAACATATTACAATATCGCATTAAGCGAACGGCAAGAATTAAATTATCCACCATTTTCCTGGATGATTCGCATCGAGATTGAAGGAAAAAACAGAGAATTAGTCGCATCAACATCAAATAAAATTAAAAGATCGTTATCCAGACCATTCAGGGGTTTGGAAATTTTAGGACCTGCAAATTGTTATCGGGAACGGTTAAGGGGTAAATATCGTATGCATATTATTATGAAATCTGATAAAACATATGATCATAATGGATTAAAGATGCATAAATATCTGAATAAAAACATCCTTTCCGGTCACTGGAATAAAACGCCGTCTGAAATTCGTATACACATTGATGTAAATCCTGTATCCGTATTATGAGGGGTTTGACAATTATTTTAGCAGTCGGTATTTTGCTTGGAGGAGGGACGACGTACTCCGGTCTGCAAAGCTGGTATCATCCTAACCGTATGGCTTTAGCCGGATCCGGAGGTGCCTTCTCCAACGTAACATCAGACGTTGTTAATCCGGCGGCTCTTTGGACGCTGAAGAAACAATTTGATGTGAGTTTCGTGTCATATCCAGCCGATATTAATGCCCAATCGTTTCATTTAGCGTTGCCCGGAGAAGCTTCTGTGACCACCTATGGATTGCGCCATTTGAATTATGGATTATTTGAAGGTCGAGATGAAAACAATCAAGAAACGGATTTTTACAGCGCCTCTGATACGTGGTTAGATTGGGCAGCAGCCGGGCATTCAAAGCGATGGCCGGTTTCGTGGGGAATAAGCGCCGGATTATTTTTTAGTACGCTTGAAAAAAAACAATCAACGGTGGTGACGTTTTCCGGCGGGTTTCTGTTCAATTTATCGAAGCTTAATTCAAAATTTGGCGTCAGTCTATTGAACATGGGTTCGGTAATAAAAACATATTCTGGAAATGAAGAATCATTACCAACCTCCCTGGTGATTTCGTTCTCCAAAAAACTTGCCTATTTACCCCTCGAGCTCGGTTTAGACGTGATCAATCAATTGAATTTGAATGATTACAGTTTTCGTTTGGGCGGAATTTTTGAACTACCGTATAGTTTACAACTAAAATTTGGGACGACATCAAACAGGTTTGATCAGGTAATAAATAAAAATTTGTCTAAGAATTTTTTAACGGATCTGGGAGTAGGATTAGTGTGGGTTTATGACATGTATCGTTTTGAATCGAGCGTGTACTCTTATGGTCCCGGTGGTTGGATAACGGGATTTGCAGTTGGGGTTCAGTTTTGAATCGTGGTTAACTATTTTCGAAATCAGATATTTTTCATTATAACTGTATCTTCCTTATGCTTGGCAAATAGCGGCATAGATATCTCTTATGATCTGGATATTTATTTTTATCCAAATTCTGAACGCGGCAATGGATATCTGGAAGGTGTAAACCGTATTCGCGTAGTAAATAATACTGATGATGATTTGGATCATTTGTTAATACATGTTGCAAGTAACGGATATTATCGACCTAACGATCCTAATTCTCCATTATCCGAAATCGGGAAAATCAGGTCATCCCACTTGGGAAAAATTTCCGGTCAAGACAGCGTTGTCATTAAAATTGAATTATCTCCTCCCATTTCAAAAGGAGAATCCGTTCTGGTAGATATTCCATTTAAAACATTTTTCAGTTCATGGCGCAATACGGCATTTCCGACTTTTGGGTCAAAAAATGACACTATTATTTATAACGCGGTTCACTTCTACCCTGTTTTAGAATATTATACGGGTAACAACTGGATTCAAGATGGAAGACAAAAGGAGCAAAAACCTTTTTCCAATTTTGCGTCATATAATATAAAGCTTACCTTGCCGGATGAATATGATATTGGATCTTCTGCGAAAATATTAAAACAAACGGAAGTATCAACTGGTTATATTCAATATACTATCGAAGACAAATATACCCTCGGCTTTAGCGCTGTGATATATAATGAATTAGAAAAAACATCCACGGAAATCAATGGAACAAAAGTAGAAATTATTACGCCTGCTAACCAAGCCGGCCTGGTAGATAAAACAAAAAAGCAACTAGAAAATTTGCTTCCATTTTATGAAAGCTTCTTCGGGCGGTCTTTGTTGGACAAGCTGGTTATTACCGTTGGCTATTCACTTAACGCCCCGGCCGTATCATTAAATAACTACATAATGTTTCAGGATAGAATAGATCCCGGCCGCGTGTTGGATCATGAACTGGCCCACCAATGGTTTGGAAACACAATTCAAACCGATGAGATAAGAGAAAAATGGTTAAATGAATCTTTTGCGGAATTTGCCAGTTGGTTGTTTGTAGAATCTCATAAAAGTAAAAGAACTGCCTTTAAAATATCGGACCCAATTCCGGAAATAAATGTTTGGGATACATTGAAGAAAATGACCGTAGAAGATTGGACAAAATTACTGCGCGAAGTAATGGGGGATAATTCTTTACCGCCTATGTATGAACCCGGGAAACAGCTTCGCTGGGAAGACGCAGCAAATATTTATAGCCAGTACATCGTTGGAAATCATGCACTACAAATATTGTATATGGCCATTGGCGATTCGCTGATGAGGTCAATTATGCAGGATTATTATAACACATATAGCGGTAGGCTTTCTGATGCAGAAAGCTTTATTGAAATTATTAAAAAACATACGAGCAGTAAGATTGCTGATAATTTTCGGCTGGCGCTTACAACGAATCTTCGGACCGATTTAATAATTGAAAACGTTGAAAGTACGTATAATAAAAATCGTACTTGGCGGAACGTTATCAAGACAACGTTTCAAGGAGAATGGGTATTACCGGTGGATGTATTAATTGTGACGGATGATGGCGATTCCACTATATTAGAAAATGTATTGATAGACAAGGAAAGCGTCGTAGAAATAACAACCAATTCGCCAATAACAATTGTTGACTTAGATCCCAACAGGCATATATTCGACAGTAATCGCTTTAACAACCGCTGGCCGCGACAAATTACCTTACAGCCGGAATATGGATTACCGACTTGGGAAACATATGAAGTGTATTATCGTCCAAAACTGAAAAAAGATTGGCGCGGAAACTGGCGAACAGGAATATATTTTTCAGGTGGATTAGGAATTAATCTTATGCCGATCATGCCGGCGTTTTATCAAAACCTGTTTGACTTTGAGATTACCTTTTCAACCGGAATCCCGAATCATAATTGGGGCGGACGCCTGAATTATAGAACTCCGCTGAAATCAACAAAAAATCTTTATTGGTCTTTAGAGATCGGATATGAATATCCAAAAAACTGGTCTAAAATTTCATTGGTAAATTATATTGGAGAGACATCCTACTTCGCTGTTCATGGGAAGTCTTCATTTTCGCGATTGATAACAACCCTGTCTTCTACGGAATATACAGCCGCAGAGCCGGGGGACTGGTGGTCCGTTGGTAAAAATTTAAAACTAAAAGAGGAATGGACGTTATTTTCCTATTCATCGGTTCAAAGATATCTCATTGAACTACATGCCCTTGGGGGCTTTCAGGATAAAAATGAGTTTTTTGATATTGGTTTTTCCTCTGGTTATGAAACACATAAACTTGCAGGATTTGTTATTAATTTACACAGTGAAGCGGCCTTTGTCTGGGATGACAGAGAAAGTAATGAATTGGCTTATAGATTATTATTTGTTCCTAAAGTTTGGCAACAGAGAGAAGGCCAAATTCCGCTATTCCGCGGGATTACCGTTGATGAAAAAAATTGGAATAAAAATATTTTTAGTGCGGGATTCAGCTTGGGGTTTGAAACAAATGCAATCGCTTGGCCAATGATTTATATAGACGGAGCCGTTACAGACAACAATAAGGGTTCTTTATCTGAACGCATTGACCGGTTGAACAAAAGTAAGGATATATTTATAGCGGCGGGGGTTGGTCTTGAATCGCAAACCATGATGGAAATTGGATTATATTTCCCGTTCTGGGTTTCCCATCCCGTTCGTGGAGAGAATAATTTTGCTGTACGGATATTGATGCAATGGGGGTTCTATCTTTAAACTATTGGTTATTATTTGCAAGATTGATAGGTATAATTGTAAATAAATATAAGTAAACATCCTCTTTTCAGTAAAATATTTCGGCTATAAGTTCCAATAACAATAAAAAGGTAGTACATATGTTTGATAGTAAGGACATTCAAATATTAGAAATTCTTCAGAAAGACGGGCGCTCTACCGCAAGCGATATCGCCAAAGAAATTGACCTGTCCATTCCAGCAGTAGGTGAACGGATAAAAAAATTAACGGATAAAGGGTTAATATCAGGATTTGCCGCTGTTTTGGATCATAAAAAACTTGGCCTTGATTTGACAGCCTTTGTCTTTATTATTAGTGAACATTCTGATCAGTACAGTGACTTTATTGGAAAAGCGAATGACTCTGATGCTGTATTAGAATGTCATTCTATCACCGGAGGCGGTTCGCATATTTTGAAAGTGCGTGTTAAAAATTCTCAGGCTCTTGAAGATTTTCTATATGAAATACAAAACTGGCCGGGCGTTTCCAGAACACAATCCAATGTTGTGCTTTCAACATATAAGGAAAGCATGAATAATGACTTAAAAACATTAAGAGAATTACACAATATTACTTAATTGATAATGGTTGTTGGAATTATCGTTTTTCAAGGTTTAATATATAAGGGGTAAAAAGCAGGCGCAAAAAGAAATCCAAACATTTAAGAAACAAAACGTATAGGCATTGAAGGCAAAAACCGCCTCAATCTCAAAATATTAAAGTTCAATTCATTGTTCCAACAATTTGTTAAGATAATATTCCCCCAAAATTTTTTATTAACACTGAACATCATTTGAAAAATAAGAAAAACATATACCCATTTTTCGACCCTGAATTGTTTCACGATGCATGTGGAACGGGATTTATTGTAACCCTTTCAGGTAAGCCGGAAAAAAGAGTTCTTCCCTTAGCGATAAAGGGATTACAAAGACTAGCCCACAGGGGAGCCATCTCGGCCGATAAGGAAACAGGAGACGGCGCCGGAATCCTTACCGATATTCCCAAACCGTTTTTCCGGGAAGTGCTTCATAAAGAATTAGGTATAAAAGTACCCTTTCGCCGGACACTGGCAATCGGAATGGTTTTTACAACTCCCCGGGAATTTTTATGGCTGAAAAAAACAGTAGAATCACATGTAGAATTGCGCGGGTTTAAGTTAATTGCTTTTAGGGAGGTAAAAGTGAATTCCAATGCGCTGGGGAACTTGGCTCAATCCATCCAACCGTTCATTGTTCAGTTCTTTTTAACAGAATCCAGAAAAAGCAATCGCCCGCTGGAATCAAGATTATATTTGCTCAGAAAAGAAATAGAAAAAGAGATCCTGAATCAAAAGAAAAAATCATACATTTGTTCCCTCTCATCAAAAACGATAGTGTATAAAGGGCTTATGTCCTCTTCCCAGCTTGATCATTTTTACCAGGACCTCACCCATGAAAAATACATAGTTAAACTGGCTGTTTTCCATGAACGATTTTCTACAAACACCCAATCTACATGGTCTATGGCACAGCCGTTTAGAACGTTGGCGCACAATGGTGAAATTAATACAATCAAAGGAAACCGGTTGTGGATGAAAGCCCGGGAACAGGAAATAAAATCAAAATTTTGGAAAGATGACTTGGAATCGCTGAAGCCAATCACAAATAAAAAAGGAAGCGATTCGGAAAGCTTTGATCATGTCTTGGAATTCTTGGTAAGAAGTGGAAGGGATTTATTCAGCAGCGCCATGATGATGATACCCGACCCTTATGAATATGATCAATTTATACCCAAAGAACTAAAAGGCTTTTATATATACCATGAAAATTTTATGGAGCCGTGGGATGGCCCCGCAGCCATCGTATTTACAGATGGTGAATATGTTGCTGCAAAAATGGATCGAAACGGCTTGCGTCCCTTACGATATACTATTACTAAAGATGGATTAGTAATAATGGCATCCGAAGCCGGTATAATTGATGTGGCCCATAAAAACCTTGAGGTACATCACCATATGAGAGCGGGAGAAATATTTGCAGTATCTCTAAAAGGAAACGGCATAATTCATAACCACGATCTAAAAAGAATCGTTGCCGGGAAAAAATCATATTCAGCATCTTTGGAGAAATTTTTAACAACAATAACCAGGCAAAATCATCAACAGGAATTCGGAATATTTAGGTTACCTGAAACCGGATTCGACCCTCGATTAAGAGTGGCCTTTGGTTGGTCAAAAGAAGATTTAACCCGTTATTTGATTCCCATGGCCACCAGCGGACGAGAGCCCATTGGTTCTATGGGCGACGATACGCCTCCGGCCGTCATATCCAAACAAGACCGATGTTTTTACGATTACTTTAAACAGTCTTTTGCACAAGTAACCAATCCTCCAATCGACTCTATAAGAGAGCGGGGGGTCATGGCGCTGTTTAAATATCTTGGATCAGAAAACAACTTGCTGGATGAACGGCCCACCTTTAACGGGGCGATCCGGATTGAAAGTCCAATTTTGTCTCCAAATGAAGTATTGAAACTTTACAGGTTGAAAAACAGATATCCCTATAAGCGAATTTTTTGTCATTGTGCAATAAACGGTGACATGGAAACCCGCATCTCTAAAATTAAACAACAGTGCCGGGAAACAGTAGAGCAAGGCTCCCGTATTATATTTCTAACCGATGAAGAGCTGAAAGAGGGACGATTGCCACTGCCTATGCCCCTGGTTGTTTCTGCTGTCCATCATTTTCTTGTTGAAAAAAAATTGAGAAGCCGCGTGTCGTTAATTTGTCTATCCGGCGATGTGGTGGAAGATCATCATGTGGCGGTTCTTATTGGACTGGGAGCCAGCGCCGTATATCCATATATGGCTTATGAGTTGATTCGCGAACATTTTGTTGACGATAAAAACTGGCCGGAAAAAATGGGGAATTATCGCTATGCCCTTGAAAAAGGACTGCTGAAGATTATGGCAAAAATGGGTATTTCAACCATCAGCAGTTACCATGGCAGTATGTTGTTTCATGCCCTGGGATTGTCCAGGACTTTTCTAAAGAAGTATTTTCCCTCAATTACCAGCGATATTAGCGGCATTGGTTTAGAGCACATATTAAATGGACAAAAACACAAACACGACGTTGCTTTTGGAAAAAATGAGCCGGCATTTGTTGAACATGGATTTTTCAGGTTTCGCAAAGGAGGGGAACTTCACGGTTATTCTCCGGATGAATTCAAAGCCATACAGTTTGTTGCAAATAAAAAAGCAAAAAAGAGCATTGAACCAACCTCTCCCATTTATTTGCGCGATCTTTTTCAATACAAAAGTAAACGGGACTCTATTGCTGTGGATCGAACCGAATCTCTGGAAAAAATTCTCAAGCGTTTTGGGTCAGGGGCAATATCTCTTGGAGCAATTTCTGAAACAGTCCACAGGGAGCTTGCCAGGGGAATGGCCTTATCCGGCTGTCGAAGTAATACGGGTGAAGGGGGCGAACTAGATGACAGGTATAGTAGAACAAATCCCGATAAAAATGTAAACTCATATATAAAACAAGTAGCCAGTGGACGATTTGGGGTTGCGGTTGAATATCTTGCGGCGGCGAGAGAAATTCAAATCAAAATGGCGCAAGGAGCCAAGCCGGGAGAAGGCGGGCAATTGCCAGGCCACAAAGTCACGGCGCAGATTGCAAATTCCAGATCTTCCACCCCGGGAGTGCCTCTTATTTCCCCTCCACCGCATCATGATATCTACAGCATTGAAGATATTAAACAACTAATCTATGATTTAAAGGAAGTCAATCCCAGAGCCTGGATATCGGTAAAGCTTGTTGCGCAACCCGGCGTGGGCACTGTGGCCTCCGGCGTGGTAAAGGCGGGGGCGGATATTATTTTAATATCCGGCGGAGACGGTGGAACCGGCGCCAGCCCTCTGGGTTCTCTTAAACATACAGGATTACCCTGGGAGTTGGGTTTAGCCGAAACACACCAAACCCTTGTTGCGAACAACCTCAGAGACCAGGTAACGCTTCGTGTGGATGGGGGGATTAAGAAAGCGTCTGATATAATAATGGCAACGATTCTTGGGGCAGAAGAATTTGATTTTGGCACTGCAATTTTAATTGCTCTTGGCTGTGTTATGGCAAGACAATGCCATTTAAACACTTGCCCCGCTGGAATAGCGACGCAAGATGCCGATTATATGAAAAAATTTAAAGGCAGGGCCAACAACGTTAAACTATACCTGGAAAATATTGGTGAAGAAGTCCGTTGCGAAATAGCAAAACTGGGATTTAAAGACATACAATCTCTGGTGGGCAGAACTGATTTATTGGCAATCAATGCAAAGCTGCGAAATTATGTGTATAAAAAAGGTTTAGATTTTTCGTTTATATTCAATCCAAACGCAAAAAAGGGGTTACCCCTTACTTCTTCTGCTAAAGTGAGATTTCAGGAACGGCAAAAAGCCACAAGTCTCGATGAAGAAATTATTAATGAAGTCAGAAGCGCTATTTTAACTCATGGCCATGCGGTTGTTGCAAAAATTGTTAATAATACACAGAGGTCTATTGGCACGCGTCTATCTGGGGAAATTGCATTTCTCTACGGAAAAGGAAATTTCAATGGCAGTATTCAGGTGCAAATGTCAGGCACCGTGGGCCAGAGTTTTGGCGCATATCTTTCTGATGGAGTTGAATTGCGATTAAAAGGAGTCGCAAATGATTATGTTGGCAAAGGACAATCCGGGGGACTGATTACCATCCGCATGCCCATTGCAGTTCGGCGTAAGAAAAAAGAGCACACTCTAATTGGAAACGTAGCCTTGTACGGCGCAACAGGTGGAACTCTTTTTGTGGCTGGCCGCGGGGGCGAACGGATTGCTGTTAGAAATAGCGGGGCATCGGCAGTGATTGAAGGAATCGGAAATCATGGTTGTGAATATATGACGCGAGGAACGGTTATTGTTTTGGGGGAAATCGGACATAATTTCGGCGCAGGGATGACGGGTGGACAGGCGTTTATTTATTCAAAAAACAATCCGGTATCTTACCGCCTTAATAAGGAGTTTGTAAAAGAAAAAGAACTGTCATTAAGCGATGAAAACCTGGTTAGGCGTTTGCTTAAAAACCATATTTTTCATACAGGCTCGGGCATAGCAACTCAAATTATATCAGACTGGGAAAACCAAAAGGATTATTTTATAAATATAGTACCCAAAGCACAGGAAATAATGGATTTTCAGAATATTTACAACCTTCACGTTGCAGATCGATTGGGGATAATCCTCAACGAATAACTTGGCTTTGCCGATAAATGGCAACTTATTTAATTTATGTTAAATACCTATTATTACTTAAATATTTAATGATTATTATATAAATAGTTTAATTTATACTTGTATTGTGTAATTATACTTATTATTATTTGGCACACACAATTTAATAAATAATCACATTATTGTCCTGTTTGGACAAAAAGATTAAGGAAACACAATGAGTAAAACACAAAAAATAACATTAATACTTATTTCAATTTTTGGGATCAGCTATGGACAAGCTGATGGTAAGCTTGAAACATTAACCTCGAGCCCGTGGAGCGTATCTCTGGATGTATTCAACCGTTATGTCTGGAGAGGAACCGATTATGGAAATTCACCATCCATTCAATCCGGGATTGAATATTCTGCCGGTTCATTAACACTTGGGGCCTGGGGCGCTTGGCAGTATAGTGGCGACGGTAACGAAAACGACCTTTATATATCATACTCTGCCGGGTCATTATCCCTTACCGTAACAGATTATTTCTTCCCATCGAACTCTGGAGCAAGTGATAGTTTTCTAGATTTTAATCCGGATTCCGGCGCTCATTATATTGAAGCCGGTGTCTCTGGTGAAGTTCGCGGAGTTGGTTTATACGCAGGATATTTTTTCCTTGAACCAGGCGCTGAAAATAAATCCCTCTACGCCAATATCTCCTATGGTCCATTTATGATTGGTTTTGGAAATGGGCTGTATACGACGATTGACAAGGATAATGGTAATGACAAATTTGATATTATTGAACTGGGAATTACTGCAAGTAATGATTTGTTTAGTTGTTCGTGGGTTTTAAACCCTAACCAAGAAACAACGTTCTTAATCGTCGGGATGAGTTTCTAATCATTTATTCGTTTAATCATTTAATCATCTAATTATTCATTGGAGCTAATAACATGAAAAATAAAATATTTTGGTTTATTTTCTTCTGCCTGGGCTCGTTGCTCATGGCGCAAGATAGCCTGGCAATCGATATCAATGCCTATGCCATTGATAACTTTTTTCTCTTCATTTCGGCAGTGCTGGTTCTGTTTATGCAGGCAGGCTTTGCCATGCTGGAAGCGGGATTAAACAGCAGTAAGAACACCGTAAACATTCTGTTTAAAAACATTATGGACTTAAGCGTAGGCGCTATTCTCTATTACATTGTCGGTTATGGACTTATGTATCCCGGCGGTGGTAATGGATGGATCGCTTTTGCGGGATTCGGCGTTAGTAACACCGGAGCGACTCCTGGAGCAGGTGTGCTGCATCCCCAGGTGGACTGGCTTTTTCAGGTGGCTTTTGCGGCAACAGCTGCAACGATCGTATCGGGAGCGGTTGCCGGAAGACTTAAATTTGGTGCTTATCTCATCTACTCAGTGATTATTACAGGATTAATTTATCCGGTAAGCGGCTATTGGAAATGGGGCGGAGGCTGGCTTGATCAGCTTGGATTCTATGATTTCGCAGGTTCATTGGTTGTGCATGCTGTTGGTGGTTTTGCCGGACTGGCCGGTGCGATTGTGCTGGGTCCCCGGATAGGCCGGTTTAGAAAAAATGGTAATTCGAAACCAATGCCAGGATCAAACCTTGCCCTATCGGCTTTAGGAGTTTTTATCCTTTGGGTTGGTTGGTATGGGTTTAACCCCGGAAGCCAATTGGCCATCGTAGGCGCTGATAATACGAATGCGGTTATGTTGATCGCGGTGAATACTACCCTATCCGCTGCAGCCGGAGCCGTGGCCGCCATGCTGTTGGCTTGGGGCCTGTTTAAAAAGCCCGACTTGACTATGGCTCTCAACGGTGCCCTGGCCGGACTGGTCGGGATTACGGCTAACTGTGATTCCGTAACAAATGTTGAAGCAATAATCATTGGTATTGTAGCTGGATTTTTGGTTATTGGTGGTATTATGTTGCTGGATAAATTAAAAATTGACGACCCTGTGGGCGCTTGGCCCGTGCATGGACTTTGTGGTCTTTGGGGCGGTATAGCCACGGGTATCTTTGGTGGATATAATTTAGGTATCCAGATCCTTGGGTCATTAGCTATTTCCGCTTGGGCTTTCTTAACAATGTTTTTGCTTTTTTCAATATTGAAATCACTTAATTTACTTCGTGTTTCAGAGGAAGAAGAAATTATTGGATTGGACATTTCTGAGCATCAGGAAGAAGCCTACGCCGGATTCCAAATTTTTACAGTAGAATAAAATCTAACAGGAGATTTAAAAATGAAATTGATTATCGCCATTATACAACCGGAAGAGCTTCCAGCAATGAAAGAAGAATTGTTGAAGAAGAAAATCTATAAATTTACCGTATCCAACGCTCTTGGACAGGGAAGGGAAATTCCCGTACACGAAGTTTATAGAGGAATTGCTCATGAAATTACGCTGCTTAAAAAAGTCAGGCTTGAAATTGCAGTTAATGATGAATACGTAGAATCTGCAATAGAGGCAATTACGGTCGTCGCCCGTAAAGACGGTGACAGAGGCAGAGGAAAAATATTTATTTTACCTATTGAAGAATGCATTCGTATTCGAACCAATGAAAAAGGTTCCACCGCTATAGGATAAAATAATATATTTCACCTTGATTTTCTTTGGATAAATCTTTATTATTCCTAATAATTATAAGATAATCAAGTATAATACGTAAATTATTAACTTAATATTAAAGGAAATACAATGAGTAAAATCAAAGCAGAATACATCTGGATAGACGGTCATAAACCTACTGCAAAACTACGTTCGAAAACAAAAATTATCGATGGTCCTGTTTCTAGTCTTGACGATATTCCCGGATGGGGCTTTGACGGATCCAGCACCATGCAGGCTGAGGGACATGACAGTGACCGTATGTTGAAGCCTGTTTATTTTGTTCCTGATCCTATTCGGGGAGAAGACAATATATTGGTTCTCAATGAAGTACGCCTTCCGGATGGGTCTGCTCATGAATCCAATACACGGGCGAAATTGGCAGAAGTCGCTGAAAAGTATAAAGAACATGATCCATGGTTTGGAATTGAACAGGAATATACCTTTTTTGTAGGCCGTTCACCCTTAGGTTGGCCCGAAGGCGGGTATCCTGCACCACAAGGACCTTTCTATTGTGGCGTTGGTGCAGATGAAGTGTTTGGGAGAGATATTGTTGAAGAACATATGGCTGCCTGTTTAGATGCCGGTATTGCTCTTTCGGGAATAAATGCAGAAGTTATGCCCGGTCAGTGGGAATTTCAAGTTGGCCCCGTTGGGGCGACAGATGTCGCTGATCAATTATGGCTAGCCCGTTGGTTATTATATCGAATTGCTGAAGATTATGGCGTGAATGCCACCCTACATCCCAAGCCGGTTTCAGGAGACTGGAACGGTGCCGGCGCCCATACCAATTTCAGCACAAAAGCCATGCGTGAAAAGGGAGGCATAAGTGTCATTGAGGCAGCCTGTGAAGCCCTGAGTAAAAAACATGAAGAACATATAGCTGTGTATGGCGCCCACAATGAAGAAAGGTTGACCGGACTTCATGAAACCTGTTCCATCCACGAATTTCGGTACGGATTAGCCGATCGGGGTGCTTCAGTTCGTATACCCATGGCGATTGTAAAAGATGGTCATGGCTATTTGGAAGATCGCCGTCCGTCTGCGAATATGGATCCATATCTGGTCTGCACGGCACTGATCGAGACCTGTTGCGCTTAATTTCATCTAACACTTGCCAATAACAAAGCCCTCAAATTATTTGAGGGTTTTGATTATTTACCCCATTCCACTTGGAAAAGTGGGTTAAAATATTTATGCTCACTATCATAAGAAGATGAGAAAAATATTATTTCCTTTTCTTATGGAATAATTTTACAGTTGTTAAAAATAATTATCCCCTCTAGAAATTATCGTACGATTTAATCCACAATGATATTATTCAAACGGATTTTCCGTAATTGGCTAATATTTGCATCTCTTTTTTCCACGCTTTTAGCTGAAAATCAGTATCCCATTATACTTGTGCACGGTTTTATGGGTTGGGGAACAGATGAAATGTCCAGCTATAAATATTGGGGAGGTAAATACGATTTTGCAGATTCTCTACGCGAACGAGGTTTTGAAGTGTACACAGCTTCTGTGGGGCCGGTGTCATCCAACTGGGATCGCGCTGTTGAATTATTTTATCAAATAAAAGGCGGTCAAGTTGATTACGGGCTAATGCATTCCGAAACCTATGGGTTGATACAAAAACCATCAGAAAAAAACTATACTGGATTATACCCTCAATGGGATGAATCTCACCCAGTTCATATTATCGGCCATAGCATGGGCGGACAAACAGCCCGTATGCTGCAATATTTATTGGAAAATGTAATTTATAGTGATTCTGCGGAAACATCCCCCGAAGAAAGCTTACTTTTGGGCCAAGCAAATGACCATTGGATAAAATCGATTACATCCATTTCCACGCCGCATAATGGCACCACGTTATCTGATATTGTCAGTAAAACAATGCCGTTTTTACAGGATTTTATTGGATTAGCGGCTGTAGTTGGAAACGATTTTTATAACTTCGATCTTCAGCAATGGGGATTCGCAAAAAAAGATCAGGAAACGTGGTCTTCGTATTTCAGACGCATGCGGGAACATCCTGCCTGGGGCACAAAAAACATGTGCGCATGGGATGTGAGTATTGAAGGTGCTCGGCATTTGAATACGTTAGCACCCGCAAATCCCAATATATATTATTTTTCATACTCAACATCCAATACGCGATTGGACAGCGCCAGCGGGTATCATGTTCCCAATGAATCCATGAGTATGATTTTAAGGGCAAATGCCCGAGCAATGGGCAGAAATAAGGCTTATTGGGCAGACGGCAGTTCAACAGATTCCACCTGGTATGAAAATGATGGGATCGTCAATACGGTTTCTCAATATGGCCCCACAACCGGACTGAACGGCCCCGACCCCATTGCGGAATATCGTCCGGGGGAACTGCTGATTCCGGGACAATGGTATCATTTCCCAACAATACATATGGATCATAAAGCACTTGTAGGACATGGCTTAAAAGATGAAGAAGTGGATTCAGTATTGACTCTATTTTCGACTCACTGTTCTTTGTTATGGTCGTTACCTGAATAGAAACTTATTTATATGTCTAAAAAAATTCCGATTCAAATTAATGACCTGTACAAATTCAAAATTCCATCAGAGCCCAGCGTTAGTCCGGACGGAAAGCTGGTTTGTTTTACTGTTGAAAGGATGGATAAAACAGATAAGACCTATTATACGAATCTTTATTTAACCGGCACGAATGGCAGAGGTCAAAAACAATTAACCTTTGGTAAACGAAACGATCATTCTCCGGTATGGTCACCGGATGGGAATAAAATTGCCTTTATCAGTAAACGGGAGACTGCCGGTCAAATATGGCTATTACCCATGGATGGCGGTGAAGCCAGTGCGCTTACGAAACTGCCCAGAGGAACTATCAACAATATTCAATGGTCACCGGATGGGAAAAAGATTCTGTTCCTGTTCCATCCTTTAGGAAAAGAGGTAAAGGTCAATAAGGAAGGAAAAATAGAAACACCTGTTTATAGGCATATCAAGGAAATCTGGTATCGATTGGATGGACAAGGCTATTTTGATAGTGAAAACACGCATGTATGGCTGGCCAATGCTAAAACCGGATCAGTAAAGCAATTTGTCTTTGGTGATTATGATGATATGTTTCCTTGCTGGTCGCCAAACGGGAAAGAGATTGCTTTTGTTTCTTTTCGAGAGAAGGATTGGCGCATTCGAACGGAAGAACACGATATTTACCGGGCATCAGTGAACAGTGGGAAACTGAGAAAAGTCAACACACCGGCTGGACCAAAAGAAGGCGGGATATCCTATTCCCCGGACGGTAAAACAATAGCATATATCGGTCATGATCAACCTTATAAAGGCTGGGGGGTGGTCAATTTTATTTTGAATACAGTAAGTATTACAGGAAAAAATCATCGAACGCAAGGAACAAACCTTGATCGGACGGCAGTGATGTTAACATTAGGTGATATTACCCCCTCATTTGTAGTGACCTCCCCAATTTGGAGTAACGATGGAGCATCAATCAATTATGGCGTATCCAGTGAAGGCCGCCAATATATTGTAAAAACAGACCTTAAAACGAGCAAAGCTAAAATTATTACAGAAGAAAATGCTGTAGCATGTTCGTGGTCTTTGGACAACGATCAAACAATCATAGTATATAACGGCGCCAGCCTTGAATCGCCCGATGAATTGTATACACTTAACTTATGTACTGAAGAAACAAAACAGATTACTCGTTTAAATAGACGCTATATAAACAGTCGTACTTATTCTGTTGCTGAAGAAGTTGAGTTTAATAATAGCCGGCAAAAGCTTATGGGCTGGCTAGTAAAACCTCCGAACTTTAACCCAAAAACTTTATATCCATTTATTCTAAATATACACGGAGGTCCCCGCGGTCAGTATGGTCGCACATTTTACCATGAAATGCTCGTCTTGGCACAAGCCGGCTATGTCGTGATGTACACGAACCCGAGAGGCAGCCAGGGCTACGGAGAAAAATTTGCTAAGACCATCGAGGGGAAATGGGCAGAACCCGCCATGGGTGATCTTATGGCCGCAGTGGATTATGCAATATCCCTTGGTTATGTGAATAAAAATAAATTGGGTGTTACCGGCGGAAGTTACGGTGGTTACATGACCAATTGGATTGTTACACATACGAATCGTTTCAACGCAGCGGTGACGCAACGATGTGTTTCAGATCTGTCTAGTATGTTTGGGAATTCTGATGTGGGTTGGGATATGTCGTGGGAATTCGGCGGCGCTCCATGGGAAAATCGTGACACCTATCTTAAATGGTCACCCATGACTTATATTGAACAATGCACTACTCCCCTGTTAATTATCCATAGTGAATTTGATCTGCGTTGTAATATTGAGCAGGGCGATCAAATGTTTACAGCTTTGAAATATCTAAAGCGCGATGTTGAGTACATCCGGTTCCCGGAAGAACCTCACGGTTTATCAAGACATGGCCGACCTGACCGCCGCGAAGCACGATTAAAATTCATTGTTGAATGGTTTGATAAATATCTAAAATAGCCATCATGATTACAATAGATGATTTTAAAAATGTTGAACTACGTATTGGTATAATAATCAAAGCAGAAGCTTTTCAGGAGGCAGACACGCCCGCTTATAAGCTTGAAATTGATTTTGGCGGATTCGGTATTCGTAAATCCAGCGCACAGATTACAGATCATTATACAGCGGACGAGCTGGTGAATAAACAAGTCATTGCTGTCGTAAATTTCGCGCCGATGAAAATTGCATCGTTTACTTCGGAGGTTCTCGTTCTGGGCGCCGAAGGAAAAGATGGGGGCATTGTTTTACTGGAATTGGATAAACCAATGCAAAATGGAACAAAAATAAGTTAACATCTTATTTTTGAAGAGGGTCATAAGCCTGGTGTAATGTTTTTTCTCGCGCGAAGCCCAGATGCTTCATTTAATCGGAAGACGTAAATAATCTATAAGCCAATCTGTGTTAAAAAGGTTTTTTTAGAGTATTATATTGTATAATAGTTGTATTATACAATTATGGAATTTGGCGAACTATTAAAACAATTTCTTCTTGACCTGCAACGGTTATTCAGATCCAGGATGACAGACGGGGATTTAACTCTTCCGCAAATCCTGCTTATTTCCTGTATCCCGGATAATGGTCTTGATATGACATCCCTGGCTCAACGGCTTGGGGTTGATAATAGTACACTAACGAGAGTCGTTGATGTTATCCTAAAACGTGGATGGGTGTTTAAAACAAAAGATGAGCAGGATAAACGCATTACGTTACTTCGTTTATCCGATAAGGGCGAAGCTATCCAGGATATTATTGAAAACAAACTGGATCGTCTTGGAATGCAGGTTCATAATGCTATTCCCATGGAGGATAGAGATGAAGTAAAAGAAATTCTATCTGCATTTCACTGGTCACTATCAAAAATGCTTTTGAAAAATGAATAAATTGTATAATACAAATAGTATTGTCAAAACACTGTTAAATTGGTATGGGACGAATAAACGCGATATGCCGTGGCGAAAGACGAAAGATCCATATAAAATATGGCTGTCAGAAGTCATGTTGCAACAAACACAAGTTGAGACCGTCATTCCTTATTATAATCGATGGATAAAAAAATACCCGGGTTTTACTGATGTAATGAAAGCAAAAGAAAGCGAACTTTTAAAATTGTGGGAAGGATTGGGCTACTACAATCGCTGTAAAAATTTTTATAAAGCCGTAGACAAAGTTGCAAATGATTATAATGGAAAAATTCCGGATGTATTAAACGAGTTTATAAAATTAACGGGTGTTGGCGATTACATAGCATCAGCGGTTTTATCCATATCCTATGGACAAAATCTTCCTGCTTTGGATGGAAATATTATTAGAGTGTTGTCCAGAGTGTTGAAAAAAAAGAAAGTATCTCCATACAACAGGAAAATTATTTATAATCATATGCTGCGATGGATGAAATACGGACATGGGGGAGATATAAATGAAGCGCTTATGGATTTAGGAAGTATGCTTTGCAGACCAAATCAGGCTCATTGTTATCAATGTCCATTCGTCAATAGTTGCGGCGCTTATCAAACGGGCGTTCCTGAAGCCTACCCAAAACGTTTATCTAAAAAAAAGATACCTGAATATAATGTTGTTACAGGTATTATATGGAAAAACGACAAATTTCTGATTATGCTCAGGGAAAATAAAAAACATCTGGGGGGATTGTGGGAATTCCCAGGAGGTAAAATCAAAAATGGAGAAAACTTCAAGGATGCTTTAAAAAGAGAAATTTTTGAAGAGTGTGGATTAAATGCAAATATTGAAAATAAAATTGGCAGTTTTAAACATATTTATAGTCATTTTTCAATTAATATGTCTTCCTTTCACTGCACTGTCGCAAATGGTTCTCAAGTAAAAACTCAGCAGGAATATCACTGGATTGATCCTTCTCAAATAAATGATTATGCTTTTCCAAAGGCAAATCATAAGATTTTTTCAATATTAAATGAAAAGAGTTGGTGTGTTTAAAACAATCATATCCTTAATACTGTGGCCACTGGCTATTCTGGTATTTCTATTATTGGTTGGTATCTATTTATTATTAAGATTATTTATAAATCCCATTACCCTGTTTCCATTCGTTCGCGTTGCATGCCGTATCATGATGGTCACTGCAGGACAATGGTTGCAAATAGAAGGCAATATTCCTAATAAAAAAGGTCAGCCATACCTTTATTTATTTAATCATGAATCAATGTTTGATCCATTTATGCTTGCGGGTTCGGTTAAACATTATATCACAGCGGTTGGAGCCAATTTTCAATTTTCATATCCAGTCTGGGGATTTTTAATTAAGCGATATGGCGCTATCCCGATTAAAAGAAAGAAACTGGATGATGCTATCCATAGCCTTGATATGGCTGAAGAAGCAATTCGCAACGGCATTTCATTTATCATATCCCCGGAAGGAACCCGCACGCTTTCAGGAAAAATGGGGCCATTTAAAAAAGGGGCGTTTCATGTTGCGATGAATACAGGCGTCACGATTGTACCCGTGGGTTTAATAGGAGCATATAAAGCAAAAAAGAAAATGGACTGGAGACTAAGACCTGGGATTCTAACAATAAGATTTGGAGAGTTAATAACCTGGGAAGAATATAAAGATATGGATTTGGATTCGTTAAGGGAACTGGTACGAAACAAAATCACTGATTTGATTTATCAATAATGGAACAATAAAATTATGAATTGTATTATTTCAGGAATAAAAGAAAATGTAGATCTGACATCGGTTGAATTATGTGTGATCGAACAGGAGAAATGATCCATGTCTAAACACGTTCTGGTTCCATTAGCGGAAGGTTTTGAAGAAATTGAAGCAGTCACTATTATAGATATTTTACGCAGAGCCGGAGCAAGCGTCACAACCGCCGGTATAATAAAACGTAATGTTACCGGTTCTCATGGAATTCCGATGGTTACTGACAGCGTTATGGAAGATGAAGTAAATAAAGATTGGGATATGATTGCCCTACCCGGAGGAATGCCGGGCGCATCGAATCTTTCTGAAAATAAATATGTAGTAAAAGTGATCCAAAAAGCTGCAAACCGGGAAAAGTTCATAGCGGCAATCTGCGCTGCTCCGATTGTTTTGGAAAAAGCTGGAGTAATTTCAAAAAGAAAAGTGACTTCACACCCATCATCAGCTCATAAAATTATTTCAGCAGATCATCAAGGATCTCGGGTAATCGTAGACGGCAAAATCATTACAGGCCAGGCGTGCGGTTCTGCTATGGAGTTTGCTTATGAACTTGTCGCCGCATTATTTGGATCAAAGAAAATAGAGGAAATAAATCAAGGTATATTATTTAATTGTATAAAATCATGAACGAAAGGATGAAGAAATGAATTCAAATATTCTATTTAAAAACATCAAAGCCTATCGCAAATTTGCTAACGGGAATCCCCATATTCGTCTGGCGCGAAATGCTGCAGTCCGGGGGGACGTGATGGACCTGGCGATGGATTGGGAAGCCTTTCGCAAAATTGATCACACTTTCTCTGAAATGGTTTCAGGTCAGATGAAAGTGACCAGCCAAAAATCAAGTGGTCGCTGCTGGGGGTTTGCGGGACTGAATCTATTTCGGATCTACCTTGGGCGTAAATATAATATTAAGCAGTTCGAATTCAGTCAGAATTATTTCATGTTTTGTGATAAACTGGAGAAATCCAATTACTTTCTGGAAAATATCATCAAAACAGTCAATGAACCCAAAGACGGACGTCTCATTATGCATCTGCTTACGGATCCTGTACAGGATGGCGGCCAGTGGCACATGTTTACCAATTTAATCGAAAAATACGGAGTGCTTCCCCAATCAGAAATGCCGGAAAGTTACCAGTCCAGTCAGTCGATGCGCATGAATCGAATGATCACGCGTAAACTCCGGGGGTTCGCAAAAGACTTGCGCACGGCTCATGAAAAAAGGGCAAATATCAAAGAACTCAGGGCGATGAAAGATAATATGCTGCGCACCGTATACCAAATGTTAACCATTAGTCTGGGAACGCCGCCGGAAAAATTTGACTGGCAGATACGTGATAAAGACAAAAAGTTCCATCGCTTTGAGAATTTAACACCGAAGATATTTTTCGAAGATCATGTTGGATTAAATCTAAAGGATTATGTGTGTCTGATTAATTGTCCCATGTCGAATAAAACGTTTAATGAAGTCTACACGGTGGATTATTTAGGCAATGTAGTTGGAGGTGAAATCGTTCGCTATCTTAACCTGCCCTCAGAACGTTTGAAAGAGACGGCTGCTTCATCCATTAAAGATGATCATCCTGTATGGTTTGGGTGTGACGTGGGAAAGCATTTTCATCGCAATCTGGGTGTTATGGACATGGACATTTTCGATTACGAATTATTTTACAGTACGGATTTTCCCATGACAAAGGCTGATCGATTGGAATTTGGAGACAGCCAAATGACACATGCTATGCTGTTTACAGGTGTCGATCTGGACAGGAAGGGGCGTCCCGGGAAATGGCGGGTTGAAAATAGTTGGGGAGACAAACGCGGAGACAAAGGCTACGATATTATGACTGATTCCTGGTTTGATGAATATAATTATGAAGTGGTGGTTCATAAAAATTATATCACCAAAGACGAATTTTCTGTATATCAAAAAGAACCCGTTGTACTGCCTCCTTGGGACCCCATGGGGGCTCTGGCGAAATAATAAATGAGTGTCCTTCGAAAGTGGATTCCTGCTCTACTTATGCCGCATTGGCAAAGTAGTTTGTGAAAGACCTTTATCTTTTAAATCCTGCAATTACTTTTCTCAACCACGGCTCTTTTGGCGCCTGTCCGAAACCGGTATTTGAGGAATATCAACGCTGGCAGGAAAAATTGGAACGTCAGCTCGTTGAATTCATGACGCGGGACGTGTACAAATATTTAAAGGAAGCCCGGGATGCTCTGGGCATTGAAAAATATATTTGTAAACATATAAACAGTTATAAGGCAATAGAAATTGAATGAGTAAAATTCAATATAGATTGGGAGATTTAAAAGATGTACCTTTTTTGGAAGAAATGCTTTACGAAGCTGTTTTTTGGAATCAACCTAAAATTAGACCTTCTTTAAATGAACTGTTTTTGAATCCGGATATATCAAAAATATTCAAAGAATGGGATAATCAAAATGGAGATTTTTCTCTAATTGCTATAAATGAACACAATCAACTCATTGGAGCAATCTGGTATAGGTTCTGGACAAATGAAAATCATTCATATGGTTTTATTAACGAAAAAACGCCTGAGATTGGAATAGCATTGATACCAGAAATGAGAAGTCAAGGTATTGGTACAGAATTAATGAAGAGAACTATGATGCATGCTAAAAAATTGAGAATAAGAAAAATCAGTTTAAGTGTTGAACCAGAAAATCCTTCTCGAAAACTTTATGAAAAACTTGGTTTTGAAAAAATCGGTATATCTGGTACTTCTTGGACAATGGTCGCAAGCTTGTAAGTAAAAGATGATTACGTGAAATCGCTTTATTTCAAAACTCCACAGGAATGGAGAACATGGTTAAAATCAAACCATGATAAAGAAACGGAACTTTGGTTAATATTCTACAAAAATAATATAAGATCTACATTGGATTACAAATCCGCTGTTGAAGAAGCCCTGTGTTTTGGTTGGATCGATAGCATCATTAAAAAAATCGATGAAAAGAGATTCGTCAGAAAATTTACTCCCAGGAAGAATCGTAGTAAATGGTCACCATCAAATAAAAAACGGGTTGAGAGATTAATAAAAAGTGGTCGAATGACTAATGTTGGACTTTTAAAAATAAAAGCCGCTCAAAAAAACGGGTTTTGGGACGAAATCGATAGACCCACAATAAATTATGACTTACCAGAAGATTTTAAGAAAGCACTGAATGATAACAGAAAAGCAAAAGAATTCTTCGCGCAATTAGCGCCTACCTATCAGAAACAATTCATTGGTTGGATAAGAGTTGCAAAACGGCAAGAGACTATAGAAAATCGAATCAGTGAGTCTATTCAACTTTTGGAAAAGGGAAAAAAGCTTGGTTTAAGATAAACCAATAATTTTTAGCGCTGACCGCCAGCACCTTATTTTTTCTTTTTTCAATTCATCCTCCATCGCCGGTTCGAAAATCATATCACAATCCGTACCGGAAATTTCAACGGTTTCACCGGTATATTTTTTAAGAAGATAATAGACCCCAAAAGCTGTACGGTCTTTCATGGATGAATGGCCTACGGGAATACCCAATAAATCTGCAATGAACTGAAGAAGCGGAGGTCTGCCGCCCCCACCGCTTGCTGTTAATAGATCGGGCATATGATTATGAATATCCAACCGTTCAATAATATCTAATGTAAGAAATCCTATAGATTCCATTGCAGCGCGGATTATCTCATTATTGCTCGCGCTATCCAAACCTATTCGCTGTGTGTCCACGGCGCTTTTCCAATAGGGCGCCGCTATTCCCATAAAACCGGGAATGAATACACCGGTTGTTTCCGTGGCAACACAGCGTTTATGCCAGTGCATATCTTTGTGGGAAATATTCAGCTCATCTTCCAGCCAGTAAAAAAGCGAATTACAAGCATTAATAGTTCCCTCTACCATATAGAGGGAATGCTGATCATCTGAAAATAAGACACTACTGATCAAACCGTCTACCATTAAGGCAGTTTGCCCTGTATTGTATTGCACAGAACCGGACGTACCGAAATTGAGCGCAAGAGTATTGGTCTCCCACCCCCCTTGTCCGATTAATGCTGCTTGTTGGTCGCCCATAACAATTTTTAGGGGAATCGTTGTATTCTCTATAGTTATGGCACCAAAAGAATGGAAAGAGGGCACGAGTGGCGGTAATGAGGATAACGGAATCTGGAATAAATTACACAATTGTTCATCCCAAATCCGTGATTTCAAATCCAATAATTGGGATCGGCAAGCAATGGAATGATCTATGGCGGCTGTTCCGGTGAGGGCGTGAGTGAGAAAAGCGCTTAAGGATCCAAACCAGAGATTGCCTTCATTCACCCCCCGTTGCAATTTGGAATTTTTTCTAACGAGGTGGAGGAATTTCGCTCCGCCAAAATGGGCGCTCAATGGCGTGCCGGTTTTTTCAAAAATCCATTCAGCATCATCCTGAAATTCTCTAACAATATCTTGAGCCCGGCCATCCTGCCAACTTAATGCAGGCGTAATTGGCTTTGCGGTTTTCTTATCCCAAAATAAGAACGTAGAGCGCTGTACAGCTAAACCGGCGCTGTGAATAATGGCTGCGTTTTCTTCAACATATTGTACGCATTCCCGAATCAGAGTATTGCAGGCGTCTGCAATTTCCAGCGCATCACATTCTACATGATGCGGTTTTGGCCGGAAAAGTTGATGCTTGATTCGGCGGGTAAACACAACATCATTGTTCGAATCAAACAAAAAGCACTTCGTGGATGAAGTGCCTTGATCAATGACAAGAAAATAGGTATTACCGGAAGAAACCGGCACAATCAATCTGCGACTGTATATTTGTACAGCGTTTTAAATTCTTCGGTTGGCAGCATAAAAATACTATCCCAAGCGAGTTTTGTGCATACCCGGGTATAGGTTTTGAATAATCGTATTTATACGTGTCAGCCATTTTGATTAAGGAAGTGAGACGGGAAATTATACTTTTTTAGCTTTATACTACAAATTTGTTTTATGAAAAATAACGTTGAAACTCGTCGGCAGTTTACTGTTTCGTAAAACAATTTGTTATATGTTTATTTCTGTTCTATTTCCAAAAAAGGAATATCATGCTGCTGCTGAATACTATTTGCAGAAGGAATATCAAGCCCCCGATTAATAAAGCCGACTTTCCATTTTTTAAAACACTTCCAATCGTTATTTTCAATCCAATTCCAGCCATTGCAACAATAAGAGCATAGCGGCTTATTTTGCTTATAGTTCTTATGTATACTTCGGGCAGCAACTCAAAATTAGGAATAAAAGAAAATAAAATAAATCCAACAATAAATAATGGGATACCATTTGATTTTATCCCACTACCATGTTTTAAAAATTTTCTTGAAAAAGTAAGAATAAGAATGAAGACAACAGGGCTTATCATTAGAATTCTTACCATTTTTATAATAGTTGCTGTTTGTCCGGAAGCTTCACTTACTGAAAAGCCTGCTGCTATCACCTGTCCAACAGCTGCCAAAGTATTCCCAATAAGAATGCCGGAGTTTATTTCTGAAAAGCCCAAGAGAACAGTACCAATAAATGGGAGCAGAAAAATGCCGATTGTACCTAAAAAATTCACAATAGCTATTGACAGCCCGACTTCTTCTTCATTGGCGCCTATTATTTGTTTCGTTGCGGCAATTGCCGAACTTCCACAAATACCATTGCCAATGCCAAGCAGAAGAGCAAATCTTTTTTTGAACTTGAATATTTTGGCAAATACAATAGATGAAAATATAGTTACTGCCATTGCAGCAATGATTATTAGGATTGACTTATAACCCAATTCTCTCAAAATGACAAAATTTAAATCAACACCCAACAATGCTATTGCGAACGATAAAATATGTCTCTCGCTGAAGGTAACTCCTTTTGTCACTATTTCGCCAAGTTCGATGGTATTGCCAACAATCATTCCCAAAAGAATTGCAATAACAACGGCGCCGATGGGAATGTATTCTGAAAAGAATAATGCACATACTCCAATAACAATGCACAGAAGCGTTCCGCAGACAGCTTTCATGAAAGCCGTTATTGTATTTCTATATATAATGATGAGTTAATTTGCCCAGATTTTATCGGTTACAACAGTTTATGAGCTAATGAAACTCATCGGGTTAGGCCAAGCTCAAAATCATTGTACCCGTTTAGGGTCGGCGTGAAGCGATTGGTTATGCACTTTAATAAATAAACTAAATATATAAAATTCTAATTTTCTGTAAACAACAACCGGGTATTGATAGAAGCAACGGTAAGTCCGCGTTTTGCTTGTTTCTTTGAGTGTCTTTCAGGCTTTTTAATATTCTTGCTCATAACCCAGCATGCATATTGAATCTTTTCCAGCGATTTAATCCTGGCGAGGTTACAAAAAATGCACCTATACTAAAAACATAAAGTCGAATTGATTGGCGCTTTTTAAATTATTTTTAGTTGCATCTATCAAAAAAATGCCAACAAAAAGAATAACGCCATATGAAAAAAACAATGATCGTAATAATAAATGTGGGGGAACTCCATCAAGCCGAATGTTTAAATTTGAATAAAATAGTTCAAGAATCGACCCAATCGAATCAATCGAATCAATATCTGATTTCAGGGAGGTTGGATTCTTTTTTCTAAAAATGCGCTTTTTATTTTTTTCTATTTGATGTGTTAAAGCTATACTGTGTCAATACACAAAAACTTTTGATTCAAATCACCATTGTTGGTCTAACAGGTATGGTCTCGAAGGAACATCTGTATAGCTGAAACGACTTGTTCTTTGAACTGTGATGGGCTCTGTGCTACCCAGACTGTGAAATTATACAATTCCTGGGTATCAGCCTTCAGCCATTTATCGTTGCTATACAAGAACGTGAGTAAGGCGGTTATGGCGATTCTTTTGTTACCATTCTGGAAAGGATGGTTTTTGATCATAAGATAGAAAAGAATACTGGCCTTACCGATTAGTGTTGGATACAAAGCCTTTCCAGAAAATTTCTGAAATGGGGTCAATACACAACTCTCAAGCACATTTGGAAAACGGGTAGAGAAGTCAGGTATTGGTTCATTAAAAGAAAGATGCTCTTTGGCAAGCCGGAATGCAAGATATTCTACATCTGCTATGGTTATGATAATCACTATTCTTTGCCCAATTGTTTCAGGACTTCTCCATATTCCAGCACAATTTTGCGAACAGCGGCATCTATCTGTTTCTCTCTACTTTTTGTTACATTCTTGCCAAGGATATTTGCTATTGTCTGGTCTGTAATAACATAAGTCCTGCCTATTTTTGTGGCAGGGATCTGTCCTTTCTTGACCCGTTTGTAGATCGCGATGCGGCTGACCCCGAGAAGCTTTGCCAGTTCAGGAATAGTGATGTATTTTTTGTTAATCATAATTCTTACCTGCAATGATGTTAACCTATCGTTTGTAAGTTAACATAAGTTAACTAGTTATACAAAGGTTAACATATGTTAACCTTAACTGCGCGGGTTAACACAAAAAAGAAACAAGTAAATTACATCTTATAAAAAATAATTTCATAAATGATTTTTGTTGTTGACTAAAATAACACTCAACGGATAAGCTGTCCGGTGGATGTTTGGGTATTTATTCACTTGATTTTGGAGCCATTACAATAGACTTTTTGTTTGCCGGGTTGGATGCCGGGTTACCGCCAAATCTGACACCTTGGTAAACCCACCATGCTCTGATTGAATTCATACCATCTGCTTTGCACATTTGCTGAAGTAATTTATCAGCGGACTCTCTGTACGTATTATTGTCAAGCATTTCCTCTCTCATCAATTGATACAAAGCATCATGAACCAAAGAGCCCCGCATAAAATTTAACGTATCTATTGTTGGACCAGACGGGCCGTCCCACGCGTATCCTTTCTTTATTATTATGTTCCCTTCATTGCTTAAAACGATATATTCGGATTCAATATCGTTGTCGGGCTTTATAGGAATTTCAGTAGAATATTCCTCAGCCAGCTGGTACTTATACCCTTTTTTATAAAATATGTATTCCATTTTTGTCCTCGATGATTATATAAGTAATTATGATTTTTGAATGGACTATCCCTAATTCAACTTACGCAGATCGGAAGACATGAGCCCGATCAACCCGCTGACAAACGCACCTATTCCGAAAATTAAAAACACTGCAGAAACGGGCATTAATGAAGCGAGAATCCCCACTAATGCTGATGACAAAGCAGTCATGCCCACCACAGCCAGATGTACCATAGAAAATAATCGTCCATGATATTCATTGGGTGTATTGCGCTGGATAATGGCTGTTCGGGTTATGGTAATAACGGGAATCCCCACACCATGAATAATAATCATTATAATTGCCATTGGGATTGAAGGTACCCAGTAAAAAAAGGTATACGTAATTCCATCCCACAGCAATCCAATGAGAAGCAAAAGTCCATTGTTAAGCCGATAGCTAAATCTGTAAACCAGCCATGACCCCATGAGCATTCCGCCGGCCATACCTGCTTCCACAAAAGCGAAATCGGAAGCAGTTCCCCCCAATATGGATTTAACTAAAATAGGCATCCCAACAATGGCCGGGCCCATAATGAAAATATTATTTATAATAGTCAACAAAATCAGATAGCCAATGCTCCGGTGCTGCATAATATACTTCAATCCGGATTTGAGCTGCTGTAATGTTGCGTGCGTTTCCGGGTGGAGGGGTTTTCTCTTTTTAATTATAAAAAGAAGTAATATGGTGGCTGCAAGAAATGAAACAGCGTCAAAAATGAATAATGTACTTATAGACATTATGCCTAATAAAACGCCGGCAAAAGCTGGGCCTAGTAAATAAGCCAATTGCATACTGGTTGCATTGATGGAGTTCACTTTTGTCAGGGCGTCTTTTTCCACAACTTCAGGAATAAAGGCATTAAGCGCCGGCGGGAACAAAGTGCCAAAACCGGTTCGCGCAAACGCCAGCAGACCAATGAGCATGGCGTCGGCTACGCCGTAATAAAGTGTGACAGGAATCAACATGACGGTCAACGACTGACTAATGTTTGCGATATGCATAATATGCAAACGATCATATCTATCAGCAAACACGCCGCCTAACAGTCCAAAGAACATTGCCGGTAAATAAGCACTCATGGCTACCAATCCGGTTATAACAGAAGAACCGGTTATATCAAAAATGAGCCAGATGAGCGCTATTTGGTATACTGCATCGCCCATATAAGAAATGAGCTGCGTCAGCCAAAGAATGGTTATGTTACGATTCCACATAATAATTTGATAAATGCTTTTGAAAGTTAATGTCTAAAATCCTTTCCACCTTTTAAAAAACACACCTAAATTTTGGTCCTGTATTAATACTATTTATAGAGACCTTTACAAAATTTATAGTGTGAAGAAAAAAGAGTTAAAATTTGTCTGATTTAGGCGGGAAAGGCAATTAATAGCGTAGCTATTGATAAGTTTTCCAATCCGCCGGCTGGCGGACGGAATTTTAAACTTTTTAATTTGTGCAATAGGTTTTGCAAAGGTCTCTTATAATAAGAAAAAATTAACCAAACAGCACTTAGGAGAATAAAATGGCTTACATTATTGCAGAACCTTGTGTTGGTGTGTGCGACACTGCCTGTGTAGAAGTGTGTCCGGTGGATTGTATCCATGGACCCGAAGACAAAACAGGAGCTGGAGCCGAAGCCAAAGAACCGGATTTTGATCCCGAAGGAAAACAACTCTACATTGATCCAGAAGAATGTATTGATTGCGGCGCTTGTGAACCGGAATGTCCGGTAGAAGCTATCTTTGAGGAGAGTGAGGTTCCGGAAGAATGGAACGAATACATTAAAATTAATTACGATTGGTTTGGACGCGATTTCAGCGGGTAATATCGCTCCTTGAAATCATCATTACTCATAAAGCGGCTGTTTTTAACAGCCGTTTTTTCTCTTTTTAACCATGATGAATAAACAAGATATATTAGAGCTTTTAAAGCAAATTAAGTATCCCGGTTTCAGTCGGGATATCGTATCGTTTGGTATGGTGGAGGATGTAGAAGTGGATGGAAAATCCGTTTCGATTACGTTAAAAATATCCACTCAAAAAGATGACAAAAAACAGGCTGTAGAGAATGCAGTAAAAGATATTTTATTATCAACGGATACATTTGATAATATTCAAGTTCAAATAAAGGAGCAAAGCCAGGCAGTCCCCATTAGCCAACCGGAACTAGCCGGACCGGTGCCGTTGGATAACGTGAGCCATATTGTAGCTGTGGCCAGCGGAAAGGGAGGCGTTGGTAAATCAACCGTTGCCGCCAACTTGGCTGCGGCACTGATTCAAAAAGAATATAAAGTTGGATTACTGGATTTGGATATCTATGGGCCCTCCCTGCCAACCATTTTAGGTATAAATGATTCTCCGCATTTAACCCAGGACAAAAAACTGGTGCCCCTGGAGCGATACGGCATGAAGGTCATGTCCTTTGGGTTTATCAGCGGAAACAATACACCCACTATTTGGCGAGGCCCCATGGTGAGCCGTATGACAGAGCAATTTTTCCAGGATGTCCTATGGGGAGAATTGGATTATTTAATTTTAGATTTACCACCGGGGACAGGAGATGTTCAATTAACTCTGACACAGAAGATCCGCATCAGCGGAGCCATTATTGTCACGACGCCTCAGGACATAGCCCTGACAGATGTGCGTAAAGGTGCAGATATGTTCAGGAAAGTACAAACACCTGTCTTGGGTGTTGTAGAAAACATGTCCGGTTTGGTTATTAAAGGCCAGATGACACATAGCACAGGAGATCAACGCTTAACTATTGCTGGTTTGGATGAAGTAGTTGTTGATGAAAATGGTCATTTTGAATTTCAATTGGATCTGTTCAAAAAAGGGGGAGGATTGCAGGAAAGCGACCGGTTGGGTGTACCTTTCTTAGGCGAAATTCCTATTTCACAGGAATTGATGGCAGCAACCGATAAAGGTGAACCCCTGGTATTGAGTGATCCGGATTCGTTTGTCTCGAAAGTATTTATAAAAATTGCTGATAGTATTGATACAATTTTACAAAATTAGTTTCAATCGGGTATCATGACAGCCCACTTTGCAGACATGTTCATTTATACCTTTTTCAGCTTTGTTGTCCTGGTTCCATTTACGTCTGGATTAAGCCCCTTGTTTGGGCGATCCCTGACGGGTTTTTATTACATGCGGGGACCGGATAAAGCTATGTATTATAAATGCCGGGCAGTTTGTAAAAATAATGTTCAAATTCCCAATATAATGAAGGTTCATGATCATTATTTTGCTGAATGATATGAGGAACTGGATTGATTAAGGTTCGTTATACTGGACACAACAAGTTGTATATAGACAAGGTACAAGGTAATTTCGCCCGCGATTTTTGACGGCTTACGAAAAATAATGTCAACGGAAACACTAATAGAGCAAATCATCTCCAACGGAAATATCCCCAGTCATATTGCCATTATTATGGATGGCAACGGACGCTGGGCAAAAGAAAGAAGATTACCCCGTTTTGCCGGTCATAGTGAAGGAATTAACTCCGTTCGTGAAATTACACGCGTCTGCGGCGAGTTGGGAGTAAAGTACCTGACCATGTACACCTTTTCTTCTGAAAACTGGTCCCGCCCGAAAAAAGAAGTATCCGCTTTAATGCAACTATTACTCAAAACCATCCGGAAAGAAGTCACAGAATTAGATAAAAAGAATGTAAAACTAACCACCATCGGATCCCTTGAGGATTTACCGTCCGAAGCTCGCCGGGCACTAGTTGATGGAATTGAACAGACCAAATTGAATACCGGGCTCAATTTAATTTTAGCTTTGAGCTATGGAGGAAGGCAGGAAATTTTGTACGCTATTAAAGCAATATATAAGGACCTTGAATCCGGTAAGCTCAAAGCAGAATCTATCTCTGAAGAAATATTTAAATCGTATTTATATACATCAAATGTCCCCGACCCCGAACTGTTGATTAGAACCGGTGGGGAAAGAAGGCTCAGCAATTTCCTGCTTTGGCAAATTGCTTATTCAGAAATATATATTACGGATGTGTATTGGCCAAAATTCAGAGATAAAGAGTTATACCTGGCCATCAAGGATTACCAGGAACGCGAACGGCGCTTTGGAAAAGTGAGCGAACAACTGCGGAAAGAAAATAATTAAATAATGTCAAAAAATTTTATTATCGCCCTTTTTATTGCCGGCGCACTTGTTGCCCAGCAAAAAGAAATAAAATTGGGTAAAGTAAACATCGAGGGAAATACTCTAACTTCTGAAACCATGATTCGCTATACGGCAGGGCTCATGGAAAGTAAAAGCATTGCTCCGGGGGATTTTTCCAGAGCCGTAAAACGTCTCTGGCGGTTGGGATTGTTTAGTGATATTCAAATTAGAATAGACAATGAAAATGACGAAGGAATTGATATCACAATCGTTGTCAAAGAAAATTATATATTAGGCAAGATAAAATATAAAGGTAATAAAAAAATAAAAGATAAAAAGTTTGATGAAGAATTAGAACTTCGATCAGGTATGCGAATCAGACCAAACATGATTATGTCTATTATCAATGATATGAAAGCCCTTTATGCTGAAGATGGTTATTTATTAGTTGATATAAAGGGTGAATTGAAGGAGTTAAAAGAAGTATCTGAATCCAGTGACGTAAAAAAGAAACAAACACGGGATATTGTTTTCAATATTAAGGAGAATAAAAAAGTAAAACTGCGCAATATCATTTTTGAAGGGAACGAAAATTTTTCATCTTTTCGACTGCGCAGAGTGATGAAAGAGACCAAACGGCAGCGTTGGTATTTATTCTGGAGATCACACTATGATAAAAAGAAGTACGATGAAGATAAAATAAACCTTATCAATTTTTATCGGAAAGAAGGGTATCGTGACGTAACCATTGTTACAGATTCCATTTCTTATAATAAAAACAAAAAGTCAATGTTTATTCATATTACACTGGTAGAAGGCCCCCAATATCATTATAGAAATTTTTCATGGGAAGGTAATTCGTTGTATTCAGATGATCAATTGGCTCAAGCGCTGGATCTTAAAAAAGGAGAACAATACAACGAAGAAGAGTTCAATATCGCCGTTTACGAGCGTATGCATGGATTATACATGGACAGGGGATATATCTACAGTAACGTTCAACCGCGCTTCACCCCCGTTGGATTAGACTCTTTAGATATTCATTTTGAAATAATGGAAAATCATAAGGTATACATACGAAATATATATGTTCAGGGAAATGACAAAACCAGAGAGAATGTTATTCGGCGCCAATTACGTGTTTTTCCCGGAGATGTATTTAACCGGCAGCAATTGCAGCGCAGCGCCCGGGAACTCTTTATTTTAAATTATTTCAGCAATGTCGTTCCCGATGTTGTTCCTGTGGATGAAGATGAGATTGATCTGGAAATCACTGTAGAAGAAAAATCGTCTGATCGCGCCAATATGAATGTTGGTTATAGTGGTGTATATGGCCTGATGGGCGGCGGCGGGGTTGAGTTCTCAAATTTCAGGGGACTGGGCCAGCAGTTGACCATTAGCTATAACGTTGGCGCTCAACAATCATTAAATTATTACAGCAGTCAATCGGGAGCGAAATATGAATCATTCAGCGTACGATTTGTTGACCCACAGATATTTGATACCCCCAACCGTGTTGGTTTTTCATTTTACAATTCTTTCAGAGGCGCCGCAACGGGATATGGTATACAGTTGGACACGAAAGTGTTAGGAGGATCCGTTCAATGGGGTCGTCGTTTTAAGTGGCCAGACGATTATTTCAATGGCTATTGGGTAATGAATGTATCATTGAAAAAATATGATGGTACTCAGGCAAATATTAATTCTTATGCCGGCGGGCTAAACGAATCCAAGGGAAGATCCATTACTCAAGTCATTTCCCGCGACAGCCGCGACAGGCAGGAATTTACCAGTAGTGGATCACGTTTTACATGGGCAACGACTGTATCTGGAAGCCGTCTGGGAGGCAATGAAGACTTTCTTAAACATGTGTTGAATTTGGAATGGTATACACCTACATTCTGGAAATTGGTATTGATGAGTTCATTGAAGATAGGTGTAATTGAACCTTTAAAGTCTCATGAAGAACGATCAATTGTTCCGTGGGATGAGAAATTTATTATGGGCGGAAATGGTATCCCATATGGTAACATGTTGAGAGGATATCCTGAAAATTCTATCGGACCTAAATCTTCAAGTGGAAACACAACGTATGGAACGTCTATGTTAAAATTTGTTACTGAATTACGATTTCCATTCTCGGAAAATCCCGTGATTTATGGATTATTATTTGCTGAAGCAGGTAATGTATGGGATTCAACGTCAATGACAGAGCCGTTTAATATGCCTCGTTCAGGTCCATTGAGTTTGAAGACTTCTGCAGGGTTTGGAATACGTTTTTTCATGCCGATGATCGGAATGTTGGGATTTGATATGGGATATGGATTTGATGATAATGATGGAGATACGTTACCCGAAGGTTGGAATTATACAATTATATTTGGTCAAACATTTTAAATAACTGAATCAAGGAGTACTTGTGCGAAAAACAATCATGTATGTTACAATCATGGCAGGTTTGCTAACATCAGCATTGCTTGCAGAAATAAAAATCGGTTTTGTCCAATCGGATCGTATACGATCCGAATACGAAGAATTCAAAGATGCAGAAGCGCAGCTTCAGTCAGAATTCCGAGATGTGCAAATGGAATATCAAATACAACTGATGGCATTGGACAGCTTGAAAAATGCTTATGAAACGCAACGATTAATGAGTTCTCCGGAATGGCGCCGGGAAAAAGAACAGGAGATTGGTGAAAAAGAACGTGGATTGCAAATATTTCAAGCTGAAAAAGTAGGACCAGAAGGAGAGCTATACCAAAAACAAGCCCAGATGGAATTTGAGATTCTTTCAAAAGTAAAAAGGGCAGTTGATAAAGTGGCTGCAGAGAAAGGATATGATTATATTATTGATGGGTCTGTTTCGTTGCTCTATGGTAATCCTTCGTATGATGTAACTGACGAGATTCTTTACGAACTACGGAAGTATAATATTTCCGAAAAAGATAAATAACATTTCATTTGGCTTCATTGCGGAAATTGGCCGACCTCACCGGAGGTAAGGTCATGGGTAATCCGAAACTGGAAATAAATGGTGTTTCGGAGATTCAGAGAGGACGATCCGGAACGATCACCTTTTTAAGCAATCCCAAATATAAGAAGTATGTAAAGGATACTGCAGCATCTGCAATTCTCACAGCCGATGAAAGCGTATTAACAAATTTTGATGGAATACTTGTTGATAATCCCCAATTGGTGTTTGCTAAAGTCTTGGAATACTTTCAGGATAAACCAAAAATTGTTTGGGGAATTCATCCGACAGCCACAATTTCGGACAACACCAATATTTCCGGTCATGTAAGCATTGGACCAAATTGCGTTGTTGATGAGGGTGTACGAATTGGGGAGAATACGGTGATCGGAGCCAATACTGTATTGGGAAGAAACGTTGTTGTGGGAGCAAATAGTAACTTGCATTGCAACATTCATGTTTACCATTCTTGTACAATTGGAAACAGTTGTACCATTTTTAGCGGTACAGTCATCGGTAGTGATGGATTTGGTTATGTGGAATTGGACGGAATTCACCATAAAACACCGCAGACAGGATCGGTTGTTATTAGTGATAATGTAGATATTGGCGCTAATTGTTCAATCGATAGGGGTACAATCGGGGACACGTTTATTGGACCTGGAAGCAAGATGGATAACCTGGTTCATATTGCTCACAATGTGAAAACAGGCAGGGGATGTTTGTTCGCTGCAGGCGTTGCGATTGCAGGGAGCGTTGAAATAGGAGACTTTTGTATATTCGCAGGGCAATCAGGAGTTGTTCCTCATGTAAAAATAGGCAATAGAGCAGTTTTTGCAGTCAGAAGCGGAGCAACAAAATCGCTTTCCGGCGGTAAAGTTTATGCCGGGATGCCTGCCCGAGAGATAAGAGAACAAAACAAAAAAGATGCTGTTTTGTCAGAAATTGACATATTAAAAAAACGTATTTCAAAGATTGAAAATGACGTTTAAACGTCACCGCCGTCAACGGACAATTAAACATGCTGTGTCATGTACCGGCGTGGGACTTCATACAGGTGTTGAAAGTAAAATTACATTTAAGCCCGCCCCCGAAAACTACGGCATACAATTTAAAAGATCGGATATAAAAGGCAGTGCAGCAATCAAAGCGGATATTGACCATGTTGTCGATATTTCCAGGGGAACAACTATTAAACAAAATGGAGTTAAGGTTCATACCGTCGAGCATGCATTAGCGGCAGTGTCAGGTTTGCGAATTGATAATATTCTTATTGAACTGACGAGCAAGGAAACCCCCGTGTTGGATGGAAGCGCAAAAGATTTTGTTGATGTGTTAAAACAATCCGGCCAAGTAGCTCAAAATGCAGAAAGAAAAGTTCTGCCTATCAGTAATGCAGTTGCGTATTCTGATCCGGTCAAAGAAATTGATATTCATGTTACACCGGCAGACCGTTTTCGAGTAACCTTCACCGTTGATTATCCCCTGCCCCAATTAGGAATACAGTATGAAGCAATCTACAATATGAAAGAAGATTTTGCTAAAGAAGTCGCCCCGGCACGGACATTTTGCTTTTTAAGTGAAGTTGAAATGCTGAAAGAACAGGGATTAATCAAAGGCGGCAGTCTGGAGAATGCAGTAGTTATTATTGATAAGAAAATTGCCCGGGGCGAAATGGATCGTCTTCAGGATTTATTTGGCATAGAAGAAACAATTATTTCCGGCGCTAACGGAATCCTAAATGGCAAAACATTACGTTTTAAAAATGAGCCGGTAAGGCATAAAACATTGGACTTGATAGGCGATTTGGCGTTGTTGGGTGTTCCAATAAAAGGTCATGTTACAGCGGTCAGAAGCGGCCATGCCAGTAATGTGGAATTTGTAAAGTTGGTGAGACGGGAATATGCCGACTTTTTTTCAAAACTAAATATTTGATCAACGAGGGAAATAAATATGTTGTCTATTGATGAGATCATGAAGCTCATACCCCACCGGTACCCATTCATTTTAATCGATAGAATTATTGAGTTGGTTCCCGGAAAACGCTGTACAGCCTTGAAAAATGTAACAATAAATGAACCATTCTTTCAGGGACATTTCCCGGGACAACCGGTAATGCCCGGCGTCCTTATCTTGGAATCAATGGCACAAGCAGGTGCTTTTTTAGTCCTTAATTCAGTGGAAGATCCCATGAAAAAAAATATGTGGTTTTCCGCGGTTGAAAAATCAAAGTTTAGAAAACCTATTGTTCCGGGAGATCAAGTTCGTATCGAAATGGAATTAATTAAAATTCGCATGAATGCGGTAAAACTGGGTGGAGTAGCTTACGTAGAAGATACAAAAGTCGCCGAGGGTATTATTATGGCCAATATTGTTGATCGAGCCGGAGTGTAACTATCTCAACCAATATACATACAACTGCCTTGGTTTCATCCAAAGCAGAGCTGGGCACGAATGTTTCCATAGGACCGTTTAGCATTATTGAGGAAAATGTTTGCATTGGCGACAATACAAGTATTGGTAATCACACAACCATAAAAGCCGAAACAACCATAGGAAGTAATGGAAAAATTTTTCACAATTGTTCCATTGGCGAAATTCCACAAGATTTAAAATTTTCCGGTGAAATAACAGCCACTCATATTGGAAATAATGTTATCATACGAGAATCGGTTACGATCAATCGTGGAACAGCAGAAAAAGGAATAACCAAAGTTGGTAATGATGTATTGTTAATGACATGTACACATGTCGCTCATGATTGTGTGGTGGGAAATAATGTCGTCATGGCCAATTTGGCCACCCTGGGCGGGCATGTTGAATTGGGTGAGTATGTTTCGTTAGGTGGCGGTGTACTTGTACATCAATTTACTAAAATTGGAGATCACGTATTCATTGGTGGTGGATTTAGAGCGGTTCAGGATGTTCCACCATATATTTTAGGAGCAGGTGAACCGTTGAAATTTGCAGGTGTAAACCAAATAGGCCTTCGCAGACGTGGTTTTGATAAGAAAACACGCAGTGTAATAAAGGAAGCGTATCGGTTGTATTTCAGATCAGAAGATTTGAACAGGAAAGAAGCGCTGAATAAAATCAAATCCGATTTTGAAAATATTGATGAAATAAATACAATTGTGAATTTTATTGAAACCAGCAAGCGGGGCATCATTTGAAATGGAGTATGTTTTAGATGCGGATTCGGCTTATAGCAATATATTTTTCGACAATCGTGGTTTCAGTATCCGCCCAATGGCTTTCATTTGATCTTTCTGAAGCAAACAGCAATATTTTTTTAAAACAAACTGAACCCATTGTAAGATCAAGTGTTTTAGCACTTGGACAACCAACCCTTATGGATTTATCAGAAGCCAAACGGTTTGGTCTTGCCATATCGTTTCCTTTAGGTTGGGATGTGACCAATACATCAATACAAACAAATCCTCACGTTTTCTTACCAATAATAGAAGGGCAAGTACTCGTAACAAATAATTTAGCGTTAAAGGGAAAAATGAATTTGCTGTCACCAAAAGATGAATCCGTAAACGCAGCAGGATATGGGATGGAATATTATGAACAGACCTGGGCAGCATCAGTTAGTATGGGGTGGCTGGAAGGACCTTCACATCTAAGAGTGCGAATGATTGATTTCAGTTTATTATGGAGAAGAACCCTTTCTGAAATCCCGATTAACCTTGGGATAGGTCACAATAATTATCGCGCAAGTTTTCGCAATTTTGATGATGAAAATATTCCATCTAATCGTGAAAATTCTCTAACATATTTCATTTTGGGAACACAATATCATTTAAAAATGTTTGATATCAATATTCAAACACAAATACATTATAAATTTATCCAATTTAACCTCCAACTTTTGAGGTCATTTTTCTAATGTCAAAACGACTATCTATACTTGGGTCAACAGGTTCTATTGGTGAAAACACACTCAAGGTATGTCATAATCTTGGTGATGAAATAGAAATCGTGTATCTTACTGCCAATAAAAATGCAGATAAACTTATTAAACAAGCCAATGTGTTTCACCCAAAAGCAGTCGTTATTATTGAAGAATCGTTCGTTGAATATGTTAAGGAAAATATTCCTGAATCGATTGATGTTTTAGTGGGACGAACTGGATTATTAGAAATTGCCGGGAGAAATGATGTTGATATTGTAATGAACGGTTTGGTTGGCAGCGCCGGGATGGAACCAACCATCCGCTCACTTGAGGCCGGGGTTAATGTGGCATTAAGTAATAAGGAAAGTCTCGTCATGGCCGGTTCCGTAATAGAATCTGTAAAAAAGAAAACCGGCGCAAAAATATTTCCTGTCGATAGCGAACATTCTGCTATTTGGCAGTGCTTAACGGGAGAAGATTTGTCCGATGTTAAAAAAATTATATTGACCGGAAGCGGCGGACCTTTCAGAACAAGAGATATCAATACATTTTCCGAAATTACGCCTAAAGAAGCCCTTAATCACCCAAACTGGAATATGGGGAATAAAATCACCATTGATTCGGCAACGATGATGAACAAAGGGCTTGAAGTGATAGAAGCAAAATGGCTTTTTGGTCTGGAAGCAAATCAGATAGAGATCGTCATTCATCCCGAATCTATCATTCATTCCATGATTGAATTTTTTGATGGTTCGGTAAAAGCACAATTAGGTGTCCCTGATATGAAAATACCTATTCAATATTCGTTGTCATTTCCGCGGCACGTTGAAGCCAACTGGGAAACGCTTGATCTTGTAAAGATAAAGAACCTTACATTTGAAGCACCCAATTTTGATAAATTTCCTTGTATAAAGTTAGCATATGATGCGCTGAAAAGCGGTGGATCGACACCCGTGGTTCTGAATGTTGCCAACGAACAAGCCGTATATCAATTTTTAAATGGCCGTATCAAGTTTATTGATATTCCAAAAGTAATAGAAAAAACATGTGCTGTTCATCAATGGATAGCAGAACCCACTTTAGATGAAATATTAGAATTGGAACTCTGGACGACGGATTTTGTTAATGAATTTAATTAATCAAATGAGGTAAATTTTTCTGATGACCACACTTTGGGCTACAATTGTTGTTTTAGGCGTTCTGGTAACCGTACACGAGCTCGGGCATTTTTTAGCCGCTCGTTCGGTTGGCGTACGGGTTGATCGTTTTTCTATTGGGTTTCCACCACGATTAATTACGTTCACTTCGATGGATAACGGGTGGTTATTCAAGGTGTATTTTTATTATTTTAGTGAAGATAGAAAACTTGTCTGGGGACCGATTATAGAAAAAACAATCAATATACCCGGTAAGATAGGAAAAAAGACGGAATATTGTTTAGCCCTTATTCCGCTTGGAGGCTACGTAAGAATGGCAGGCTCCATAGATGAAAGCCTGGATGAAAATTTCTCCCATACAGATGATGAACTTATGAGTAAATCGCCCCTGGCTCAAGCTTGGGTCATGAGCGCCGGGGTAATGATGAATATATTGCTGGCTTTTGTTTTATTCGCAGGTGTTGTTAAATATACCGGTGTTCCTGAATTCAGCAATGAACCCGTTATAGCGCAATTGGTCCCTAATATGCCGGCTGAAAATACCGGCTTACAGGTGGGTGATCGTATTTTATCAGTGAACGGTGAGGAAATAGAAACATGGTCGGATATGTCATCAAAAATTCATGCGCTGCCAAACACTGAAATTTCATTAATAATCGAAAGAGATGTCGAACAATTTAATATTGATTTGAAAACAAAATACCAAGTCGCTGTTATTGATGGAAAAGTAGATACTCTTGGAGCAATAGGAATTATTCAAAAATATAACTTTAGACCCATAGGATTTGTTGAAGCGATTCAAGCCGGTTCCATTGCAACCATGAATGGATTTGGTCTGATTATTATGTCGTTATCAATGTTGGCAAATGGAGATGCATCATTGAAAGATCTCGGCGGTCCTATTATGATTGCTCAATTAGCCGGTGAAACGGCAAAAGCCGGCTGGACGGCGCTCTTAACGTTTATGGCTCTAATAAGCTGTAACCTGGCATTTATTAATATTTTGCCAATTCCCGGATTGGATGGCGGACATCTTCTAATATTAATCATTGAGGGAATCATACGCAGAAAACTTTCTATAAAGGTTAGGATGGTTATTCAACAAGTTGGAATGGCGTTTTTACTCTTACTTGTTGCGACAGTAATTGTAAATGATATTGGCCGGCTTATTACTCAGTAATTTTCTTTAGTTTCAACAGCATAGAACCGAATTTCATTTTAATCTGTATTTGTACCGGTAATCGCCTTTCGTCATTACTGAACCATATTTGCATATCGCCTTTATTTTTCAAAAGCGTTTTCCCTTTACGATAAGGACGGACAATAATACATGAAAATGTTCCCGCTTTAGTAGAGATGTTTTCTGTCCCGGTTACAGATAATTTAAACAAAGTCGTGTTTTTATTTTCAAATGTCTTGAATTCTAATACTTCACCAATTTCTAATGGTATAGATCTCAAATAATAGAACAATGAATATGGATCACGGACCACATCATGAATTTTTATTGAATCCGAATTAATGACCGCTAGTGAATCTTGATAATAAATCGTTGTAGAGATTTTTTTGCGGTATTTTCCTTCTCGAATTGTTTTAATTAATTGATGAGTATAGAGGGTTTGCTCATCCATCCAAATATCGATTTGATCTCTGATTTTAAATAAGGGATCGAATGTTAAATTTGTTTTTGCCGTAAAACGCGCATGGTATACGCCATTTCCGTTGATTGAATCACGAGATAAGACTTCCAGAGACGCTACTCCTGACGGAATAATATTGAATTTTACATTATAAACAAGTTTTTCTCCAACCTTAAAGGGGAAATCTTGCCCAAATGAAATAGACAGTATTGAAATAAATATAAAGAAAATCCTCATTGTATTATCTTATTTGGATAAGTTCGCCACGATCTAGTTTAAACACAACAGAGCTCTGATTACCCTCTAAATTTCCTCCATCTATTAATAAATCAATATCATGTCCAAATATATTAATAATTATATCCGGATCATTCAATGGAAAAGAGCCGTGTTTATTTACACTGGTGGTTGTGAAAGGGTTTGAAGCAATTGATGAAAGCGTATTGCAAAATTTATGATGAGGGATTCTTACTCCAAGAGTATGGTCTTTCCCTAAAATTATTGAACTCACGATACCGTTTTTTACAGGAAAGATCACTGTCGTATTTCCTCCAAGTTTATCCTCAATTGATTCTTTTTCTTCAGCAGAAATATTTGCCCATGAAAGAGCTGTTTTTTTATCGGGAGCCAAGACGCTGATTGATTGTTGGCGGCCTTTAATAAGATTTAATTTGTTTATTGCTGCATCGTTTTTAGCATCAACGCCAAAACCGTAAATTGTGTCTGTTGGGTAAACAATCACTCCACCACTTTCAAGAATATCAAAGGCCTTCATAACCGCGTCAGCAGATTCAATGTTAATAATATTCATTATGAAACAGGTGGTTCTGATTTCCAGCGTCTGTGAAACCAGAAATATTGTTCAGGAAACTGACGGATTTTTTCTTCCAATAAAACAGTGAATGCCTGTGTAATGGATTCAACGGTTGATTCTCCGTTTGGTATGACAGGTTGAATATGTATTGTATACCGACCGTTTTTCCCAAGATGACATGTGATAAATAATATAGGAGATTGTGTTTCTAAATGAAAACGAGCAACGCCTTTAGGAGTAGAAGCCGGTTTATTAAAGAAGTTTACAAAAACTCCACGAGACTTTGAATCTTGATCGCTGGCAAGAATTAATATTTTATTTTCTTCGAGAATTCGATACATGTTTTTCAGAGAAGATTTACGATATAGAATAGCCATTCCGGTTTTTTCCCTGAGATTTCTGAAAAATAAATCAGCGCCTCTATTTCCTTGATGTTGAGCCACAGCGAAAGACTCATAACCAGTATAACCTAACCAAGAACTCATTATTTCCCACTTTCCGAAATGACCGGTGGCAAGAATAACACCATTTCCGTTTTTAATAGCATTATCCAGTAAATTTTTCCCTTCAACATCGAATTTGACAAATCGATACGATTTTGGTAATGCCAGAAACTGTAAGAAAGATTTTGCAAAAAAAACATAAGTATTTTTCAATATTTTGTTTTGGGTTTGATTACGTTTGTTTGGAAAAGCAATAGCAATATTTTTTGCTGAATCTTTTTTCCTTAACGCGAGTACATAATACATAAGATGTGCAATTCGGAACCCAAGACGGTCGCGTTCTACCTCAGACAGACTGCGTAACCAACCTGAAAAAAGGATTAAGGCATAATATGATATTTTATGATTAAAGCGCATTTGTACGTAATATGTTCTGCATAATTGCTAAATATAAAATAATTTCCCTGATGACAGTATTAAAATTAACATTGATTTGAAGTAACATTATGAAAATGCGAATATTATTATTTATTTATTTATGTTTATCAACCGTTTCTGCTGAAACGATTGTTTATCGAGTGCCGATACAAGGGACTATTGATTTGGGTCTTCCACCTTTTATCGAACGCGCTATTGCAACAGCAGAAGAGGCCGGAGCAAAGGCTATTATTTTTGATATTGATACATTTGGCGGGCGTGTGGATGCCGCAACGCAAATCAAGGATGCCATACTTGATTCGGATGTTTTAACAGTTGCGTTCATCAATCGAAGGGCGATTTCTGCAGGAGCATTAATATCGCTATCCTGTGAAAAGATTTATATGACAGGAGGAGGTACGATTGGCGCTGCAACAGCTGTAGATATGCAAGGGAAGAAAGCCAGTGAAAAAGTTATTAGCTACATGCGGGAAGAGATGGCGTCAACGGCAGAAAAGCGCGGTCGTAACACAGATATTGCCAAAGGCATGGTTGATGAAGAATTAACATTCACTCATTTAGTTATTGACGGTGATTCCGTTGAAGTGACCGACCTCGAAGGCCGTAAGGAAGGTAAGTTAATAACGCTCACAACAGAATCTGCTATTAAATACAAAATGGCTGACGGAGAAAATGAAACAATTGACGACGTCCTGGCAGAATTAGGCTTGTCTCATGCTACAATTCGCTCTGCTAAAGAAAACTGGTCTGAAAATCTTGTGCGGTTTTTAACCAATCCAGTCGTCGCCTCTCTTCTGACTACATTTGGATTTCTTGGAATATTATTTGAATTGCAAAGTCCGGGGTGGGGTCTCCCGGGAACCTTTGGCGCTATTTGCTTAGCTTTATCCTTAGGAGCATCATACATTGCCCAATTAGCAACAATGACTGATTTCTTGATTGTTTTGGTTGGTATTGCTTTGTTGACGGTTGAAATATTGTTAATACCGGGATTTGGTATTGCTGGGATATCCGGCATAGGCATTATTATTTGGGGGTTTTATGAATTACTCTTGCCTGATGTACCCATAGGTCAGGAAATTCAGACCATGGCTTTAACTGGATTAACCATTGGAATATTAGGTGGAATCATTGGTTTAATACTTTTGTTTAAACTTATGACCAAAACAGACTTTTGGAAAAAATTAAGTTCGCCTACTGCTGAACTAAAGGAAGAAGGTTATAATTCATCCATTGGGCTTGAGAATCTCCTTGGAGAGGAAGGCGTCTCTGAAACCGACCTCCGCCCCTCCGGCTGGGTTCATGTGGGTGAAAAACGAATTTTTGTAGTTACTGAAGGATCGTATATCGATAAAAATGAAACCATTAAAATTATGACCGTAGACGGGAACAGAGTTGTCGTCAGAAAAATAAATCATAAATAAGGAATAAAATTATGACTATTGCATCTCTTGTATTATTAGGGTTCGTACTATTTTTTATAGTACTGTTTTTTTATTTTGTCCCCCTGGGGTTGTGGGTACAATCTATAGTAAGCCTGGGTTTAGGACCCATTTCAATCATAGATTTGATCCGTATGAGATTGAGAAAAATTCCTCCACGATTAATTGTGGACGGTGTAATCAACCTTAACAAAGCAGGACTGCAAAACATTTCCACAGATATGCTGGAAACACATTTCCTTGCAGGAGGGCATGTCCAAAATATTGTGGTGGCACTCATTGCGGCAGCAAAAGCAAATATTCCATTAACATTCGAAACGACCACTGCTATTGACTTGGCAGGTCGGGATGTACAGTCAGCTGTCGCTACCAGTGTTTATCCAAAAGTGATTGATGCTCCGAAAGAAGGTTATTTATCGGCAGTAGCAAGAGACGGCATTGAACTAAAAGCTCGTGCGCGTGTGACCGTAAGAACGAACATTCCCGGGCTGGTTGGTGGAGCTACGGATGAAACAATCATTGCCAGAGTTGGCGAAGGAATTGTAAGCGCAATAGGTTCTTCAAATAATTATTCAGCTGTGCTGGAAAATCCGGATAGTATTTCCAAGGCTGTGTTACAAAAAGGATTAGATGCCGGTACAGCCTATGAAATTCTATCCATTGATATTGCAGATCTTGATGTAGGTAAAAATATCGGCGCGAGTCTGCAAGCCGATCAAGCTGAAGCTGATTTGCGGGTTGCCCAGGCAAGAGCGGAAACCCGCAGGGCAATGGCTGTAGCTGAAGAGCAGGAAATGCATGCACGCACCCAGGAAATGCAAGCCAAGGTAGTGGAAGCAGAGGCGGAAGTTCCAAAGGCCATGGCTCAGGCGTTCAGGGAAGGTAATCTTGGAATTTTTGATTATTACAATATGCAAAATATCAAAGCAGATACCGGGATGAGACAATCCATATCCGATGCGGGTGAGGGAGAAACAAAAACATTTGAGAAGGACGATTAATGGGAGACTACGGCTATTGGATATTTCTGTTGATATTGTATTTGCTTTCAGCTTTTATGAAGAAGAAAAAGCAGCAGCAGGCATATCGCAAAATAGAAGAAGATGAAATAGCTGAGAATGAAAAGGGTTGGGAAACACCTGGTTTTATAAAAGAATTTCTTCCTGATTTGGTTGAAACAGAGGATGATGAAAATGATGAAATTTTCCAACCCGTTGTTAAAGTAGTAAAAAATGATGTTGATGTTAAGCCGAGCTTGGAATACGAACGTGATGTTCCATTAGAAGAAGTCAATATGATCTATAAAGATTTATCATCAATAGAAGATCATAAAGAGATCAAGAGAATCAAGAAACCATCGCTTAAAAATGAAATATTAAAAACATCGTTTTTAAAAAGCCCGCAGGATCTGAAAATGGCTGTGATTTACAAAGAAATATTAGATAAACCGAGAGCACTAAGGAGGCGGTTTCGTTAAGCTAATTTCTGAAAAACGTCAGCGATTTCTTTTTTTAGATCTTCTTCTGTACCGTCATTATGGATAACAAAATCAGCTAGCCCGGTTTTTACTTCTTCAGACCATTGAAATTCCATTCGTTGTAGAATTTGTTGCCGGGTGAGCGTTCCCCTGGATATAGAGCGCTCCATTCTGTTTTTCAACATTGCCGTAATGACAATGACGTAATCCAAATGTTGATCATACCCTGATTCAAAAATCATTGCACCATCTACGATGAACATAGAATGGGTATTCTTCTTTTGTATTTTTTGAAAGTGTTCGTCGATCAAATCATATATATATGGATGAACAACTAAATTCAAACGCGTTTGGTGATCTTCATCCTGAAAAGCAATGCGGGCAAGTTTCTTATTTGAAATAGTATTTTCAGGACCCATAATATCAGTCCCGAATTCGGCGACTAATTCATTTTGAACAACGGGATTATTAATTAATAATTTTTTTGCTTCCGTATCGGCATCAAAAATGTAGGCACCCATTTCTTTTAAAAATGCACTGGCTTTACTTTTCCCGCACCCGAGGCCGCCTGTAAGTCCAACTTTTAGCATATTAGCTTAAACTGTTTAAAATTCGTTGTGTAATCTCTGAAATTTCTCCTAACCCATCTATACTATGTAAAAGATTTCTTTTGGAATAAAATTCTATTAGTGGAGCCGTTTGCTTCCTGTAAACATCGAGTCTTTGTTTAACGACATCTGAAGTATCATCCGTCCTGCCTGAATTTTGACCACGTAAAACCAGTCGTTGAATTAATTCTTTTTCATCAGCATCAATGCTGATAACAGCATCAATTGATTGCTGAAGATTTTGAAGAATGAGTTCTAATCCTTCTGCTTGCGGGATAGTTCTTGGAAACCCGTCAAGGCAATATCCGTTTTTACAATCTTTTTGGTTTAAGCGAATGGACATCATATCCAATAAAAGTTTATCCGGGACTAATTCACCTTTATCTATGAACCGTTTTGCCGCTTGACCGATGAGTGAATTTTGAGAAATTTCTTCCCGAAGAATATCCCCGGTGGATAAATGTAAAATGCCAAATTGATCACAAATTTGTTTTGCTTGGGTACCTTTCCCAACGCCGGGGGGGCCAATAAATATTAAACGCATAAGAATAACCTATATGAATTATAAGGATTTGTTCAGTACTTAGGCAAGATGAGTGTTTAAAAAAAGAGAAAAAATTATTAGCCCTTGATTCTTAAACCCTTATCTTCATTAATGAAAATCCAAGCTGCTAATTTCCCGATGTTTATTGGTTCATTTATTTTCCAATATAGCTGTCCATGGTGAAAGCGGGAGCTGGTATCTTCCTCCTCCTGTGTCTTAATGAAAGAATAGATTTCATTGAAACGCTGAATCCACACTTCCATATTTTGTATTCGTAAATCTACCCAACCGGCATAAGCCCATTCGTTTATGTTTTCATCATTCATTTCAATCGACACCTTTCCTAAAGGAACCGGAATTTTAATTGCCGGTCCCCGAAGCAACCTTTTTCCATCATTTAACAATATGGGTATACCGATTGATATGATTTTTGATCGGAGCTCTTTATTTGCTAAAAGTATTTCCTGAGTTTTTTCTGATAATGCAGTTGCTGAAAAATTGGTTATATCCATAAATGATTTCGAAACCGATTTCAAGAGATGCGCTTCATAAAGGATTTTAGAAAGTCGAGGTGGACCCAATATTTCAAAAGCGACACTGTCAGCGTTATGCTGTTCCTGCAATTTGATCATAGATTCCATTGCCTTGTGCCGCAAATAACCGGCACGGTATGTAGGCCCCATGATTGAATTATTCAAGGCATTAATAATATCATGTCCGGTGCTATCGCCTAATATTTCTAAAATGACATTATCAGCGATTTCTTCAGGCGTTACAAATTCCATTTGTCCAATAGACGTGATAGTTTCAAACTCGCCTTGAGAAAATATACCATTTTCCCCTGTATCAATGTATACGGATTTTAATGTTTCATTTAAGTCTTTCCAACCGCCGGAATCAGAAAAATAAAATTTGTTATTGAGTTGAATTGCATTTTCCGGAGTGCAGTCATAAAGTTGAATGGGTTTACCGTGTTTATTAATTTCTCCAAATTGTATTGCCTTCCAGGCTATTGCCGCCGCTGGCTTGATTTCTTTAATGATCGGTCCGCCCGGAGTCCGCCCCATTAAAAATAATAGCATAGTATGCGCTCCGGCGAGCGCAGATTTGCTCAAAAGTATTCTTGAGGGCTGTTCTTCGCTGTGTGTGTAAGGAATATTAAGACCCATTCCGCCGGTACCTGTTGTACCAATTTTTATATAGACGCCAGTTTTATTGTCCACCATACTTTTATGAAGTATTTGAATATGACGAATTATTTGCGGTATATAGAGCGTTGTCATTGTTTTTTCGACTTCAGCATGAAATTCTTCTGTGTACGAATTGTTGTTGTCCAGACTTTTTTTCATCTCACGTTTTAGGTTATAATAACCGCTGTACAGATCCTGATATGCGAGAGCTGTTGCAGTATTGACTGTATCAATTATAATATTTGGTTTATGGCGGGAAATAACCTGATTGAGAAAAGATGCTTGGATACTTTGATCATCGAAAGCTTCCATCGTGTCCACCATTAACGCCTGACGGTATTTTCTGTTGTTAAGAAGTTCATTTCTACTTAAATCTTTCAGGGAATTGCGAACAAAAATATTCCCCCATTCAGGTAAAAACTTTATCTGTGAGTATTCGCTCATAAGTTCGTTACAAACGTCTACCGCTTCGATTTCTTTTAATGATAATATTACAATTGTGTCGGGGTTGAACTGGACAAGTTTGCGAATGATCGCAGAACCGACCAGTCCCCAGCCTCCGAGTATCAGGATTTTTTTCTTTTCAATATCCAATTTTATTTCCTGTTTAAAGCCAGTAAACCTAGTGAAATGGAATTCATTTTAGTGCGCCTGGAATCAGAGCGGGACAAAAGAACGATTGGGCATTTTGCGCCCAGAATAAGACCGCCGCCTTTTGCGCCTCCAACGATCATAAGCGCTTTTACCATCATATTTGTGGATGTAATAGTTGGTCCGATAAAAATATCAGCTTTCCCGGAGACGTTTGATTTGATAGCTTTTTTCTCTGCTGCTCTGGTTGACAATGCAACATCCAGAGCCAGCGGACCCTCTGCGATTAATCGTTCATCAGACTTATACTTTTTTGTCATCTTGTCCCATAATTTTGTAGAAGGTAATTTGGGCGTAATCGTTTCTACCAATGACAAAAAAGCCACGTTGGGTTGTTGAATATCTAAAGATGAAGCTAATGATAATGCATTTTCTACAATGGCGGGTACTGTCTCCTCATTTAATTTGATGTTTATACCACCATCAGAACATAACATAAGCCGATTGTAAAAAGGCGTTTCGACCACTGCAACGTGGGATAAAAGCTTGTCAGTGCGTAAACCATAATCTTTATTCAGGATTATACTGAGTAATTGTGCCGTATCAATATCCCCCTTCATCAGCAGATCGGCTTTTCCTGATGCAACAGCTTCAACGGCCTCTATAGCAGCAATAACAGGATCATCATTTAGAAATACAAGAGGTTCAATTATTTCTTTTTGTTCTGTTTTGTCCAGGACATATTGTAAATATTCTTGTTGAGGATTGACAACGGCCATTCTTGCCGGTCCAAAACCTCTCATCATTGTGTAAATTTCTCGAAAATGTTTAATCATGTATATTCCTTTTGGTTTAATTGTCCAGACATAACGCGATAAACCCCATTGGCCAAAGCGTCAAGTTCAAAACTTCCGGGATAAATTATAATTTGATCAATAAAACATAAATTTGATAATAAATTATTTATCAGCCGATGGGATTTAGCCAGGCCGCCGGTGAAAATACACGCATCAACACAACCATTTAAAGCGGCAAACATGGCACCGATTTCTTTTTGGATTTGATAAATCATCGCTTCATAAATTAGTTGAACATCTTTCTCGTTCAGCCTCTTTTCAATTTCTTTAAAATTATTAGTTCCAAGATATCCTTTCAGTCCGCTGTTTTTTGATAATAATTCTGTCAGCTCTTCCTTAGATATACTATTATCATATATTAAATCGATTAAACCTGACAAGGGTAAGGCACCCGCTCTCTCGATTGAAAACGGACCCATTCCCAGCAAGGCATCATTTACATCTATAATACGTCCACGTTTAACAGCTGCAATTGAAAATCCACCTCCCAAATGAGCTACAATAAAATTTGATTTTTCAATCGGGATATTATTTTCTGTAGAAGCTTTGTAGACACAGAATTTGATATTCAGGGCATGACTGCGACTTTTTCTTTCAATGGTTGGCACTCCGGAAATTTTTGCTTTTGGAATCATTTCATCTACGGAAACCGGATCAACGATATAGGCCGGAACAGAGAATTCTTTTGATAATTTATTTGCCAATATAGCACCAAGGTTAGAGGGATGTTTTGAATATGTTTGATTTTGGTAATCTCTAATCATGGCTTTATTTATTTTGTATACACCTCCGGGTAAAGGTTTAAGCGGCCCTCCCCGGGATGCGATTGCGTCAAAAGTATTCAGTTGACCCAAAAACGGTTTAATGTCATTATGCAGTGACGTTACTTGCTGTTGAAAGCTCATCCGGGAATTATGAATAGAATGGGGGAAGGTCTCTTGGATGAGACATGTATTGTTTTTGAAATATCCAATCTCGGTTGAAGTAGAACCGGGATTTATCGTAAGAATAAAGAATCCACACCTCCCGGTTATTCTTCTTCATGAAATGAAGACATAATAGCATGACAGCAGAATGAATTAGCTTTACATTCTTCTAACTTTTTTTTGAGAATGTTATAGTGTTCCATTTCCATTTTAGCTAAGGCCAGAAGAAACTTTTTCAAATCAGGATCTGTCATTTTATTGGCTGAATTTTTATAGAAGAAGTAAGCATCCTTCTCTTCAGCAATGGCATAATTCAAAATGTCTTCAATAGTATCAAATTGATTTTGATTGTTTGTTCCCATCCTTATTGCCTTTTATGAAAGTGATTTTGAATGAATTAAAGATAATCCGAATTCAAGAGCTTTCTTATTAACGGGTAAAAGGTTATGATGCCTTTCGGGTAAAACTTTTTTAATTCCTTCCATGATTGATTCAGGTTTCAACACAGGATTCAGTCCTAAATATGCACCGAGGACAATCATGTTCATCACTTTTTTTTGTCCCATTTTAAGAGCTTCTTTGTTTGCCGGAATGCTTATAATATTCACATCATCGCGTGTAGGCGGATTGATAACATTGTTTGCTTCGTATAAAATTTGACCATTCGTTTTAACAGCTGATTCAAATTTGTCCATTGAGGGTTGGTTCAAAATGATAATTGAATCAAACACATTAATAATAGGTGAACTGATTTTTTCATCAGAAATAATAATAGTGCAGTTGGCTGTGCCTCCGCGTATCTCCGGACCATAGCTTGGCATCCAAGAAACATTTTTCCCTTCAATCATGCCGGCATAAGCTAATGTCATCCCCATGGATAAAACACCTTGTCCGCCAAAACCTGCTATGAGAGTTTCCCTTTTCATATTAACCTTTTTCCGGGACCTTAATGTCTCCAAGCGGGTAATATTTTATGATTGTTTCGTCAATCCATTCATTGGAAGCAAGAGGCGTCATTTTCCATCCCGACGGACAATTGCTGACAACTTCTACAAAACTAACTCCGCCTTTATTTTCAATTTGATTTGTAAAAGCTTTTTGTAGTGCTTTTTTTGTTTTACGTACTGCTTTGGCAGAGGTTACGGATTGCCGGGTAACGTAATATGCACCAGGTAATAATGCGATCATATCGGCAATTTTAATGGGAAAACCATGGAGGGATATATTTCTTCCTTCGGAGGTTGTGGAAGTAACAGACCCTTCAAGAGTTGTCGGGGCCATTTGACCACCGGTCATTCCGTAAATTCCATTGTTTATAAAAATGATAACGATATTTTCGCCGCGATTGACGGTATGAATAGTCTCCGCTGTCCCTATAGCGGCTAAATCGCCATCCCCCTGGTATGTAAAAACAATTCGATCGGGAAGTACCCGTTTTATACCGGTAGCAACCGCCGTGGCTCGTCCGTGAGCGGCTTGCTGCATATCAATATCCATATAATTATAGGCAAATACAGAACAACCCACGGGGGCAACACCGATGGTTTTATCCTGAATATCAAGTTCTTGAATGACTTCCAAAAGGAGTCTGTGTACAACGGAATGACTACACCCCGGGCAATAGTGCATTGGTGTATCTAACAGCGTAGGTGGACGCTCCCAAACCATGTCCATTGTGTCTAAATAATCACATTGAATTCCTTCTGTAAAATCTTTCATTACACTTTCTTTCTTAAAGATAATTGATTTTGTTTTTCTTTTAATACTTTAAGGATTTCTTCCGGTTGAGGTATAACACCTCCCATACGACCATAAAACGCAACAGGTGTTTGTCCATTCACTGCGAGCTTTACATCTTCCAGCATCTGACCTGAATTCATTTCGACCGTTAGTATCAAATCAGTCTTTTTTGAGAGTGCCTGGAGTTGACGACTGGGGAACGGGAATAATGTAATGGGCCTAAACAGCCCGACTTTAATTCCTTCCTCCCGTGCTAATTCAATAGTTTTATGGGCAATCCGGGAAACCAATCCAAAGGCAACAATAATTATATCGGCATCTTTTGTTTGAATGGATTCAAACCGTATTTCTTTTTCTTCAATATCTCTATATTTTTTCTGAAGTCCTTTGTTGATTTCCTCCATTTCTTCAGGTTTCATATACAAAGAAGTAATGACGTGTCGTTTTCCGTTGATGCGCCCGCGGGTAGCCCAAGCCGAATGATCAATCGTATGTTTTTCAATATCATATTCCGGAAATTCAATTGGTTCCATCATTTGCCCCAATGCGCCATCGGCAAGAATGGTTACGGGAATTCTGTAGATATCAGCCAGATCCGCACCTAAATATACATGATCAGCCATTTCCTGAACGCTGTTCGGGGCTAATACAATCATCTTGTAATCGCCATGACCACCGCCTTTCACCGCTTGAAAATAATCCCCCTGGGACGGTTGAATAGTGCCAAGCCCCGGTCCTCCGCGGACAACATTAACCAGTAAACACGGTAACTCAGCGCAGGCAATGTATGATATTCCCTCTTGCATCAAACTAAACCCGGGAGAGCTGGTGCTGGTCATGACGCGGACACCGCATCCGGCAGCCCCATAAACCATATTGATGGCAGCCAGTTCACTTTCCGCCTGGATAAAAACACCGCCCCGGTTCTTTAAGTGGACGGACATATATTCCAATAATTCTGATTGAGGAGTGATGGGATAACCGAAATACCCTTTGATACCGGCGCGAATGGCTGCTTCAGCCAGTGCTTCGTTTCCTTTCATAAGTCTTTTCATAATTATAATAGCCTAACTGATTGGATCACGAACTATTTTTTCAGGTTTTTTAAGAGAAGGTGTTCTATTATAAGCCAATTTTTTATTTTCCCTAAATACAGTAATAATAGCCTCAGGGCAGACCAAAGCACAATTTATACAACCGGTACAAGTATCTTCTGCCAATACAGCAAATTGATAACCTGATTGATTAATTTGAGAACTCAATCTCAGAGAGAGCTGAGGACATTCTGAAATACAAAGTTCACACCCTTTACATTTTTCAATATCAATGGTTATATATCCCCTAACTTTCGCCATATGATAGCTTCCTTTCAAAGGATAATATAAGACCAATTGATCTTATTTTCCAATTGGCATAATGTATATTCATTATTAAAGAATATGTATTATTTTGAATAAAGATTCATTCGTTAGACTAATATACCGGCAATTGTAGCCGTCAGCCATGAAGCTAAAGCGCCGCCGAACATGGCTTTGAGCCCGACTTTCGCCAAGTCTGATTTCCGTTTAGGCGCAAGTGCGCTAATACCGCCAATCTGAATACCAATTGATGCAAAATTAGCGAATCCGCACAGTGCATACGTAGAAATAATTATTGCTCTCTGGTCTAAAACATTGTTTTGAATGTAATTCCCCAACGTTCCATAAGCGACAAACTCGTTCAAGGAAAGTTTTATTCCTAACAGGTTGCCGACTTTATCAGCCTGTGCCCACGGTACCCCCATTAGCCATGCCAGAGGTCGAAGGATTGTACCGAAAAATGTTTGGAGTGAGCCGGGGAAATATCCGGCGTATTCTCCGGTTGCGGGAGATAACCCGGTCACATTGTATGCATAATACTTACCTGCCAGCAGTCTTCCGTCAATGATCATATCCACCCAGTTTAATAAGGAATCAACCACAGCGATTAAAGCAATAAATCCGATAAGCATCGCACCGACATTAACGGCCAGCTTCAGCCCGTCGGATATACCGTTTGACGCTGCCTCTATTACGTTCCCGCCGACTTTAATATCAGGCATTTTAGTGTCTCCGGCGGTCTCTGAATGTTCAAGTTCGGGATAAATAATTTTACCAATTACCAATGCGGCAGGAGCCGACATCACACTTGCGGCAATAAGATGCCCGGCAGGAACCCCCATGGCGATGTACCCGGCCAGTACCCCTCCGGCGATGGTGGCAAATCCACCAACCATGACTGTCAGAAGCTCTGATTTCGTCATTGTGTTTAAGAATGGTTTTATTAATAAGGGCGCCTCGGTTTGTCCGACAAAAATATTGGCGCTGCAGGATAAGGTTTCGGCGCCGCTGGTTCCAATTGTCCAGCGCATGAACCGGCTCATCGCTTCGATAGCTTTCTGCATAATCCCAAGGTGGTACAGGACACTCATAAATCCGCCAAAGAAAATAATGGTTGGTAAAACCTTGAAAGCAAACTGGAAACCAAAACCAGGCCAGGTCCCCAAGTTAGGGAAATTGTTAGACCAAGGGCCATAAAATGATTCATCTGCAAGGTGTGAAAAAAGAAATTTGGCTCCATAATCAGACAGATTTAAGAAGCGGGCAACCTTATCACTGAAAGATTGAAAAATGAGTTGTCCATGAAGACCGTGTGAAACTAAATATGCAACTCCTGCAATCACAAAAAAAGCACTGATATAACGTTGTGCCGGCTGGTACAATTTTTTCCAGGCATTAAGAATTAATAACGCCAACGAGGCAAACAATATCCATGAAATGAAACCTGGGATCAATGATAAAACCCAAACAACTCCAAGACTGATCAAACTGACAATCACCGTTGATTTTATTCCACCACCCCGTATGTTATCTACATGTTGAAGAATGTAAGTGATCAGCAGTAAACCTAAAATGCCCATTCCTACATAGCTCCAATAATCTTCACGAAGAATGATAAGAGCAAACAGGAACTGCAATGAAAGTCCCCAGACAACAGGTCTTAAACGAACTTGTTTATGATGGTATGATAAAATCCAGGCGATACCAAGAAGTGCAAGCAGACCTAAAATACTTATAAAGTTCATTATTCCTCCTCTTTTGGATCTTCATAGCAGTTTCGACAACGGGCTTCATAAAGGTTCGTTTCACCAATAATGACCTGACTGGAATCGCTTGAGAGCCGTTGAGTGTAAGCGGCCGGATTTCCGCATTTTACACAAATTGCACGAAGTTTATCCAAATAATCGGCTTCACACATAATTTCCGGCATTGGACCAAAAGGTTTGGCGCGGAAATCCTTATCAAGCCCGGCGACAAGGACACGCTTATTAGCGGCAGATAACTCCCGACAAACTGAAACGAGATTATTGCCAAAAAATTGTGCTTCGTCAATACCAACCACTTCAGCATCTTTCGCCATTTTGAGAATTTCTTCCGCGTCATCAATTAAAAAAGAGACCAATTTCATTTGATTGTGAGAGACAATATGTTCTTCACTGTATCGATTATCAATCTTGGGTTTAAATATTGCTGTTTTCATTTTTGCAATTTGCGCACGCCTTAATCTGCGGATAAGTTCTTCGGTTTTACCGCAAAACATCGGTCCGCATATCACTTCTATCCAGCCACTATTATGAGGTGTGAGTGTCATGTTCGCCTTCTATGTTTTTAATAGAGACTTTTGCAAAACCTAAAGCACAAATTAAAAAGTCTAAAATTCCGTCCGCCAGCCGGCGGATTGGAAAACTTATTCATAGCTGTGCTATTAATTGCATTTTCCGCCTTAATCAGACAGATTTTAACTCTTTTTTCTTTACACTTAAGGTTTCGCAAAGGTCCCTAATATTGATTTGATTTTTGTTCGAATAAGATCAATAGCCACTTCATTATGACCACCCTCGGGAATAATGAGGTCGGCAAACACTTTTGTTGGTTCTACAAATTGTTCATGCATAGGACGAACTGTGTGTAAATATTGATCCATAACTGATTGGGTTGTTCTTCCGCGCTCTTTTATGTCCCTGCTTAATCGGCGTATAAAACGTATATCCATTGGTGTCTCAACATACAATTTAATATCCATTAAATCCCGAAGATGTTTATCCCATAAAGTCAAAATGCCTTCCACAACGATCACATGATGTGGTTTTACCGTTTCATCCTCTTCTTTGCGGGTGTGAGTCTCAAAATCATAACGGGGAATGTGAACCGTTTCCCAATTTAACAACTTCGATAAATGTTTAAGAAGTAAATCGAAATCCATGGCATCGGGGTGATCAAAATTTTGCTTATGACGTTCTTCAATATCAATATGCTCCAAATTTTTATAATATGAATCAAGCTGAATAACAGCAACTTCGCCTGTCAAAAATTCTTTTAGTATTTCAAAAGCGATGGATGTTTTACCGGAACCCGTTCCGCCGGCAATACCGATTAAAATTACGTTATTTTTCATTTAAGCATTGATTGGTCAAATGCGCCAGGAAGAAGTTCAGCTGATGTTGTTTCATCGATTTTTCCGTTTTTATCAGTGATGAAAATAGGAATGTCTCCGCATAAGTCCCACACTACTTGTCGGCACGCACCGCACAATGAACCACCATTTTCAGTTGCAACAGCAAGGCCTTTAAAAGAGCGGTGCCCCTGCGATATTGCCCTGAAAAGAGCCACCCGTTCGGCGCAGCATGTCAAACTATAACTGCTGGATTCCACATTGCAGCCGCCGACGATGGTTCCATCTTCAGTTAACACCGAAGCGCCAACTGTATATCCGGAATAAGGAGCGAGGGCAAAAGACCTCATTTCTTGAGCGTGTTCGATGAGTTTTTTCATATCAATACTCTTTTATTTTAATATGTTGAAAAATGTAATTAAATCCTACACCGGCAATAAATCCACCAATATGGGCAAACCAAGCCACGCCGCCGGCGCTGTCAAGACTCAATGTTCCTAATCCATTTGTCAGTTGAAGCAAAAACCAGATCCCCAGAACAATGATCGCCGGAACCTTTATGGTTGTAAAGAAAAAGAAAATAAATACAAATACATGAACTTGAGCATGGGGATAACGCATTAAATATGCCCCCAAAACACCGGCAATGGCGCCGCTGGCTCCAACCATTGGGATTAATGAATCCGTGTTAATAATAACTTGTGCAAGACCGGCTGCCAATCCGCATAAAATATAAAAAACAGCATATCGAAAATGTCCCAATGCACTTTCTATATTATCACCAAAAATCCATAAGAACCACATATTGCCAAGGATATGGGCAAGGCCTCCATGGAGAAACATAGAAGTGAACAGAGAAATAATATGAAACTGTGCAGGAACCAATCCAAACATATAAATAAACCGTACATCAGCATCCCCACCGGAAGAGGTCAATATTATTTGATATAAATAAACAAAGATATTTAGGGCAATGATACCATTGTTCACTACAGGGACAAGGATGCGGGGGTTATCGTCTTTGTACGGAAAAAACATTATTTAATCTTAAAATTAATACGTTTTTCAGTTTCATTACCTGTACGATCTTTTACCCATACCTCCAAAGTATGATCGTCTCTATCAAGTGGATCTAGTAAATCATAATACATTCTTTGTTTAATCGGTTGAAAAGTATATAACATCCGTTTTCCATCCAGTATCATTTTCATTTCTGATTCCGCAGGTTCAATGCCGGACAGTAAATCACTAACATCTGCCCAGAGCCTGGTCACATCTTCAGTATAATATTGCCCACCATCAGCGGGGAAAGTTGATTTAATCAGTGGAGGCACATCATCTTGCAGAATACATACGGCTTCCAAACTTTGCAAACCACCTGTTAGCACTTTGCGCTTTCTTGAATTTTTGGAGTAGATGTAAGTCCAACCGTCATTCTGATCATAATAGTAAAGACTGATTTTATCCATTTCAGCAACTTGATTATTATACCGAATACCAATTTTAACCGTATCCTGAAGGGGAATATTGAAAGGTTGGAGCTGATAAACATTTGATAAAAAGCTCCCGTGCGGCGGTAAAGTTGAATTTTCAACTGCTTCAATCCACAAAAGCGTCGGTGAATAAAGAGTTGATTTTAAAGACTGAAGCGAGCACATTTTATCTTTGGATAATACGACGGTAGATTCCCCCGGGACAGCCAGTGAGGGTGAAAAATCATACTTATATATGTATTCAGTTCCAATGTTTAAAGTAGTATTGATGCTGTTAATTTCTGCAAACGATTCAACCTTTATGGGTAATGATAGAAATACAAATGGCTGAATTTGAAACAGAGGAACATTTATTAATTCGTTATCGAACTCGAGGGACAGCTTCGGTTCTGCGGTCCCAAGGTTACCCGTTTCCACCTGAATCATAATACCGGCAGCTGCTTGGGTAATATCTATTTCCGGCTTAGCGTTATAATCAATAAACACATTTTTTGGATGCCAATTCAAAGGAGTTGAATAAGCACCCATTTTGTTTTTAGCGATGAATTGTAAAGAGCGGTCGCGAATCATTCTACTGTCAATGGTGACTAATAACCCCCCATCTTGTTTAACGACCGATTTTGGTTTAATCAGCCTGTCAGCAAAACCCGATGACGAAAATGAATAACATGTAACTTGTGTTAAAGGAATATTGATGGACTTTGACTGAATATTAAATATGATATCATATCCTTTTTGATTTACATTTTGCAAAACAAGATCAATCGGAGGATGATTAAAAACGATTCCTGTTCCTATCGCTAAATTTCCATTTGCATCAGTTACTTTGACCAAAAGCGGATGATACCCCGGTGATAATTGAAGATGTCCATCAGAAGTTTTTGGTTGAACGACTGATGTGATTTCTTTGTTCATATTGAACAAATTATGAAAGGAGCCCAGATTCAAACGTTCCAAATTATGATTTCGTACCAGCTGCACTCTATCGGAAGTACTGTAATCTAAAAACTCGTAGTTCAACGAATATTCTTTAATACCGCTTACAATCAATTCAATGGTGTTAATCTGATATGTTTCTGTAAACCCCTGCCGTTTATCTTTTGTTTTGAGGGCAAATCCGGTTGGGCCAAAAATATTTAGTGTATCAGCTAATTCGTATCCCCCCTTACGGTTTCTGAAAAATGGAATCTGAACAGGCAGCATACTCCCATTAACCCGAGATTCTTCCGACAGAGGAATTACAGCCAATTCTTCAATTACCGGAGGGGTACGGTCATCAACGACAAACCCATTGTCTTGAGGATTTAAAGGTTGTTCGAGGTTATTCCGAATTTCAAAGTGCAAATGGGGCCCAAATGAATAACCGGTATCCCCGCTATAACCAATTAATTCACCCCTTTTTACATTGATTTCATTTGGTTTAAAGTAATGATTCAAAATATAAGATTCGTTTTTATTCTGATAGTACTTTAATAATCCTTCGAGTTTTGGATTAAAACGGAGTAAATGGGCATAAACACTTGTATTGCCGTCAGGATGGGTTACATATACAGCCTTGCCGTACCCCTTGAAATTTGTTACCATTCTTGAAATGTATCCTTCTTCAACTGCGAAAACAGAAGCGCCTTCTTTCCCGTGTGTTTTTATATCCAGCCCCATGTGGAAATGACGATCTCTGAACTCACCAAAGTTAGACTTTAATGACTTTCCGGCATCGGTAGGCCAAAGGTAATCTTGGGCAGTAACGACAGCCAGAAAACCAATTATGCAGATTATTATACGATTCATATATAATGACGGGATAGGGTCAATTTATGGATATAGATTATTCTATAGAAAAGAAAAAGGCTGCCAAAGGAGCCTTTTTAAAAAATAAGCAGTTAATTTTTTTGTCACTATTCAGGTTTTTTGTGTGTACGACAAGCATCTTTGCTTGCCTGCATGCCACGGCGCACAAGCCTTTTGGCGTAACTTGTTTAGTTTTCGTATAGATTTATACAAATGCATTTACGATAAACTAGGAAGCATTTCGTACAATGTCTAAATAGTTATATTTATTATTCTTTAAGTTTTTGAATTTCCTCACGGAGTTCTTCAATTTCCTTTTTCAATTTTTCAAATTCATTGTCCGAATTCAATTTCTGCATAAAGATTTTATTTTTCTTCAAACCAGAAGCATCATCCGGTATTACACCATCAAAATCGAAACGATAACCATCCTTCAAACGGCAACCTGGCGAACCATCATCACTTTTATACTTTTTCATGTTTTTCTTATGATAGGCGCCCATATCTCCAAACCAGGAAATAGAATCACCACTTGAGCCCAATACGGCTTTGAATAATTTTTCCCGGCCTTTTCTTATGACGGTTATTTCAACTTCAGTTTCAGGTTTTTCTTTACGGATTGTGCGTGTTAATTCTGGAGCGTCACTAATACGAACATCATTGACTTTTGTAATAATATCACCCGCTTCAAGGCCGGCTTTTTCTGCAGGACTGTCTTTAACGATTTCAGTTATAAGGACGCCGCCATCACCGGCCACTTTAAAATAATCACGGAGTTGATCAGTAATATCTTGAATTTGAACGCCTAAATATCCGCCACTTTCTTTATCAAAATAAACACCGTGATGTTTATCATCGCTTAAGAACTTCATTTGATTATCATTATCGCGTCCCGTTTGAGCCAAAAGATTTACATCAATATTTAAATTTTCTAATTCTTCTACTAATGCTTCAAAAGCTCCTTTATCTTTTAGATTTACTTTGTAAACATTTTCATTACCATCTTTTTTGATGGTTAAAGTCAGCTGGTCATTTTCCACTTCAACGATTACATCTATATTTTTTTCATCCTGATCTGACTGGACGATTACTTTCTTGACAATGACGTTATGGTCATTGGCGCGCAAAAGACTGATAGAAAAAATTATGAAAAATGATAATAACAATTGTTTCATGATTTACCTCGATTGCTAATAGGATATACTCCTCATCTACGATTTTAAGCTAAAATTAGTTCCGTTTATAAAACTTTTCTAATTCACATAAGTTCTTTTAACTTATTGACCGTTAAACTACAAACCACTGGGAGTTATCCATGAAAAATATAAAATTTATTTTATTCGTAAGTATTCTTGTTTCATCAAGCCTGTTTGCCATTGGCGGGTTTGGCCTGCAATTGGGTCAAAGCATGTTCAATGTGGCAGAATCAAGCCCCGCTACGGGTTCCCCATATGTGACCTTAACAAACAGCAGTTTTGATGGAGCATATGCTTTTGGAGGCTATCTTTATATTGATGCAATACCGTTTGTTGATCTTGAGGTAGATTTAAACGTTAGGGGTAATACATATGATATTAATTTTGAAAATGTTGTCGGTCCAATGGATCCAATTAAATTTGGTTGGTTAAGCACTGATATGTATTTCACTCTTCGGAAAAAAATATTTGGTCTTTCCATTCCGTTACTTGGTGGAGCAAAAATCCACGCAGGAGGAGGGTACAACACCCATCTGACAACGCCGATTGCCAGTATTGGAATGATTGAAGAACTACTGGGTGGAGACTTAGAAAATGGTAGTGTGGATAATCTGGATAAAAATTTAGAAGATTTCCTGACTAATAAAGATAATTATATCGACGCTTCCGGCTTCCACGTACAGGCAGGTCTTCAATTCAAATTGTTAATGCTGGATACATTTTTGAATTATCGCTATACTATCGTTGAAGATGTCATTCCGGGCGCAAGCGGATTTAGTTCATTGAATTTGCGAATTGGAATTGGTATTTAACATACTTGAAGATATCTTGTGAAGAAGGGGCAGAAAATGCCCCTTCTTTATTTCAGTAAAATAATTTTTTTAATGTCTTGAAACTGACCGCTTTTCAGTTTGATAAAATACACCCCGCTGGCTAATCCTTTAGCATCCCATACAATTTCATGTTCACCCGTTTCCCGTTTTTCATTCATTAGTGTATCCACTAACCGTCCGGTGATGTCATAAATTTGTAGAGACGTTGCATATAACGTCTCTACTGCCAAAAACCGTATTGTGGTAACGGGATTAAACGGATTGGGGTAAGGTGCAAACAGTTTGAATTTATCAGGCAGATTTTCTGATCCCGTCCCGGCGATTTCTTCCCCAAAATGCTGGTCTTTAAATTCCCATGCTTGGTGAAGAGGCCACTGGTCTTGTTTATGAGGGCTGGGCGTTCCGTCTAAATAGACTAAGTCGCTCTGCCCGGGTGGATTAATGTTATAATCTATAATGTCCGTTCCTGTGAATTCATAAGCCGCCTGGTATGTGCCGTGTGACTGAATATTGTTTGGTACTGCTTTTACATCTTCTAACGTCATGGATGAGAAAGATGAAACATAATTCGTAATATATTCCACGCGCTCACAAATGCCGGATCCGGAAATCCACGGGCCGAAATCGCCATTGTTCCACCAGGGCGCCGGTTTATTATTCCAATTCGTAAAATATCCCCAATCAGGATTTATCATTTGCGGAAGATCTTCAAATGGAATAAAACCACCCCACTCTTCGGAACCATCTCCTTTATGTGGCAGGCGCGGATCAATGCCATCTGTCCGGTCTTGAAATCTCCCGGAATGCCAGAAAGCAATGTTTTGATCCTGATCAATAGCAAATGCATTAAAAGACATCGGCGCAGTGCTCAAGGCTTCTTCGTATTCTGCAATGTTTGTTGATTTACCGATATTATATATATAATCCGCCATGAGCATTTCGCTTAACCAAAAAGTCATTTTAGCTGAATACACTTGGTTTGAAGGTAAATATGCCCCGACCACCGGGCCATGTATGGTTCTGTAATGCGTGAAAATTTCTTCACCGACAATCATTTTAATCGTATCCACAATCACTTCAAAATCCTGCCATCCGCCATTATACCAATAACCGTCGCTATAATTCGAACTTTGGGTTGAATCAATATAAATATCAATATTATCGCTGACACCACTGGTCCAAGTCCAGCCAATATGTTCATTATGCCCCAAAATGACAAAAGGCAGACCGGGGACAGTCATGCCGCCTACATGGAGGGTCGGGCATTCAAGTTCCATTTCCATTGTGACGGTGGGATTGTCATATTCGGGGGATCCCATTTGCGGACAGCCAAGCAGAAGGACATTCCCGTTAGATGAAAATCCCGGTGAAACCAATGTTGCAAAACTTCCAAATTTGTAAATGAGACCATGGTCAATTTTGAATTGTTCCATGAATGCATTGTGTTCTTCAATTTCAATTGCCGCTTCTTCCGGTACAATCAATCCGGAATAATTCCATACCGGGCCCGCCGCCAGGGTTGTATCTTGGATCGTTGTTTCACACCCGGGATCATTAACCGGATAATGTTCGTCGAGCCAGTCCATCCCATAATTTTGTAATTCAACCAGGCGTGAAAGCTCAGCTCCCCCGAATGCACCAAAATCTCTTACCATGTAAGTAGTAAATGCAATCAGGTCTGTTACAGTATAAAGGTCAAACTCCATATTAGAATATTGAAAAGGCTTATACATTTCCGGATTCGCGTTCATGGAATCCACGTATGAATTAATTCCTGCAAGGTATGCTAATGCCCCGGATTGTGCTTCTTGGGATTGTTCTGAAAACATAAAATTCAATTCTGCCTTGGTATAGCCGGTTGCACGAATTCCTTTGTCAAAATTTAGGGCATAACTTCCAAGCCATTCACTCATACGGCCGGTGGCGGCGCGGCGGTTATAATCAATTTGATAAAGTCGATCATAGGCCTCGGCAAACCCCTGGCCAAAAAATAGGGCAGTCTCATTATCCGCTTTGATGTGGGGCACACCGTACTCATCTCTATCGATAACGACAATTGAGCCATCCGGGGCAATAAGATGTTTTGTCTCCCCAAAAATGAACGTCAAAAAGATCACAATGATTAATAAGTTTCGCATACTTCCCTCATAATTGAAATCATACGGTAAATTTACCACTTTTTTGATAAGACAACCTGTTGGTCATCTTCCCGCAAAAATTTTTCCTGGATATATCTTTTGCAAAGGTCTCACAGACATTAATGAGAATAATCCCAAGTAGATGAAATATTCTCAAATGGTAATACTGATATATTTTTTGTTAAAGAATAACAATCAGTCCCAGGGTAGACGACCCATAAATGTGATAAATTCAAATCTTCATTAGCAATTTTCATAGACTTGGTTAATTTTGGCGCATCGGCGTATTTAAACTCCACGCCCCAATGCTGTCCTTTTGCCTGCCAATACAAATCCAATTCTGCCCCATTGCTTGTTCGCCAAAAATACACGGAATTGGGTTGTTTACCGATAGATCGGCACACAGCTTCCAAAGCGAAACCTTCCCACGAAACCCCTAATTTTGGATTGGAATACAACTGATCAACATTTTCAATAGATGTTAATGTGTGGAAAATCCCAGAATCGCGAAGATAAATTTTGGGCCGTTTTATGAGCCGTTTACCAATATTTATATGCCATGGCTGCAAAATGCGAATCATAAACGTGGATTCTAAAATATCCAAATATTTTCGAACAGTCATGTCAGAAATTCCAAAGGATCTACCCAGCTCCGCATAGTTGAGTAATTGACCGTGATAATGTGAAATCATAGTCCAAAATCTGCGAAGGGTATGAGCAGGAATTCTGATTCCTAACATAGGTATATCCCGTTCTAAAAAAGTTTTTATATATTGTTCACGCCACTCGGTACTTTCAGTTTCGGAATGTGCCAAAACAGATTTTGGATAACCACCCCGTATCCATAATGCCCTATTATTTTTCATAGTAAAATCATGAATACGGAATCCTCCTAATTCATAATGGGCAATTCTGCCGGCAAGAGATTCAGAGCTTTGACGAATTAAATCTCTGGAGGCACTTCCAAGAATCAGATATTTTTGCTTGGGGTGGTTATCAATCAAATATCGTAACAATGGAAATAAATCAGGTTTTAGTTGTATTTCATCAATGACAATCAGTCCGGTTATATTTTCTAAAGCTAATTTTGGGTTTTCTAACCGGCTAATATCCACAGGGTTTTCTAAATCAAAATAATGATCGAATTCAAATTCTCGAGCGATCGTTGTTTTTCCGCATTGTCTCGCACCCAAAATAGCAACAGCAGGAAATGTTTCTAAATAATGCTGTATTTTTTTTAAATCAGTATTTCTTTTTATGAATTTCATGCTGGAATATATAATTTCTACCATGTAATATCAAATAGTATATATGATATTGCATGGAACATAATTAAATCATATAATACAAAAATACAATAATCGAGAGGATTTCTGTCTGCCGTCCCGTTAGGGATGGCCAAAAATCCATTTCCAAACTGCACTCATAATGTTTCAATTAAGCGTCCTGTAATATCATTATTCTGTAAAAGCGGCAATTTATAGCTTTTTTGCTAAAATGACCCGCTGTACATCTTCCCACGTTTTGCTGCTGGAAACATCCGTTGCTTTTACCTTAATAATGTACATTCCAATACGAGCCGGCTTACCATTCTTGTTTCTTCCATTCCAGGTTAACACATTCTCCTGTGCAGTGTATGTGTTCCAGTATAGTGTTGCAATGGTGCGTCCGATCACGTCGAATATCTGTATGGAGATCAAGCCATATTCGAAAGGAAGTTTATATTTAATATAGAGAAGATCGTCAAAGCCGTCTCCATCAGGAGAAAAGGGATTTGGCTCAAATACAACGGATCCATTTTTTGGTAATTCATCATAAAAGATACTGTTTTTATCTCCCGGGGTTTGCCTTGAATTATTTACGGCTACGGCCCACCTGGAAGAATCTGATGAAACAAACTCCGGCCGATATTTTTCCATGGAACGATAGTCAATTATTTCCCAGCTTTCAGTGTAAGTCAGAGAATCAATAACTATTCCCGTCATATCATATAAGAAAATACCATCAGCAGAATTGTTCAAATTCGGTAAACCTCTCTTCGGAATTGACCAAAGAGATTCTTCACTAATATGGTTGATAATCAGTGAATCTGCAGCAACAACCAGATAAGTCTCAGGCTCGACCTCTCCAAAAGAAATTTCTCTTTTATCTAAACTGTTATCACTGATCCACCAACGATTCATGGTCAGATTGTCCATTGGAACCAACTCCACAAATTCTGTTTGGGTTGAATCCGGGATGGGGAGGAATTCATTTAACGCAACATCTCCAAATTCATAGCTGACAAAAATACTGTCATAAGCAATATCGTTTGAGGAATTTTCATCATTTTGAATAGAAAGTTGAAATTCAGCTTTGTGGTAACCGGAAATAAGTGGTCCAAATTCAAGAGCATGTATTAGTGTATCTCCCGGTTGTATATTATCAAAATTAGCAGCCCCGTATTCATCCCCATCGATTTTTAATACAATCGTTCCAAAAAACGGTGTTACTCCTGCATTAGTAACCATAACAAATGATATAATTGATTCATTATTTTTGGGATAGAATGGATTGTGCCAGGTTGAATCAGCAACAATTTTTCCATCCAGATCAAATAGAGCAATAGAGTTAGAAAACCCCGGAGTATATCCGGAAGAATCGATACTTACGGACCAATTAGATTGAATATGTGAATCAAATTCCGGTCGTTGTTTTTCTGTGGAGATTTCATCTGAAACAGACCAATCATTTGTATAATACAAAGAATCAATAATGCTTCCGGTCAGATCATAGATATAAATAGCATCTCCGGAATTGTTTAATGATGACCAACCGTTATTGGGTACAATAAAATAAGCTTGCTCATTTTGAAGAGGATAAAGAGTTGAATCAGAAGCAAAAACGACATAGTCCCCTTCTTCTAAAATTAAATCAGGCAAGAGCTTTTTCTGTTTGCTGTTATCGCTGATAGACCATGAAGATAGTGTCAGGTTATCAAAACTAACCACTTCAATAAATTCAGTTTGATTATTATTGGGCCTGGCCATGAATTCATTCAATTTTATTGAACCAAAAGGGAAGCGAATTTTCAGCGTAATGGTATTAGAATTATTAAGAATATTTCCGTCATTTATTACATCGAGCGCCAGGAATAATTCATGTTCACCGGAAGGGAGAGGCGGTATGATTAATGTTGATAAAAGAGTATCACCTGAAGCGGGTATTGCAATCGATTGACTGGCCAATTCTTCCTCATTGTATTCTATGTAAATATCACCATTGAGTGGATTTTGTCCAAGGTTCACAACCGGAATTTGAATATGTATAGAATCGGTATTTGCCGGAATATTGGGTGTATTGATCAATCCGGAAAAATAAATTGCACCATCTATGGGCCAGGGCATAACAGAATTTCGCCGTCCCGGCGACTGTCCAATCGGTTCGATTGAGGGCAGCCAACTTGAGGAGTCAGAAGAGTTTAAATTTGGAAATATCTTTTCCATGGATTGCCCTCTGTTGTACCCCCAGTCATTTGAATAAATAAGCGAATCTATCAATGTATTGTAAGGGTCAAAGATGCGGATTGCAT